>SKRC01000151.1 GCA_007118695.1 Balneolaceae bacterium
AATTATTATATTTATATAATACATGTATATTCAACCAATTTATATGGGAGAATATCATTACATCAAACTTCAAATATTCTGTAACCGGTTAATATTCAGATGGGATCAGCCGTACCATTAACCCTGTATCTTCAGTAATCAGATAGAGATATCCATCGGGTGCAACTCTTACGTCTCTCACTCTGCCTATATGTTCCAATAATTTCTCATCACCGACTATTACACCATTTTCAATAACGCTTCGATTGAGCATTCTCTGAATTAGTGAACCCGAAAATAGATCACCTTCCCAACCCCGATACCGTCCGCCTTTTATAAAATCCATTCCGGAAGGTGCTATAGCAGGAGTCCAATGGTGTACCGGTGGCTCCATACCATTCAAAAGCGTATCCGGTGTTATCGGTGTGCCATTGTATTCGAGGCTGTAAGTCGCTTTAGGCCATCCATAGTTCAATCCGGGCCGGAGAATATTAACTTCATCCCCTCCTTTCTCTTCGTGCTCATTTGACCAAATTTCACCTGAATCAGGATGCAGAACCAATCCCTGATGCTCCCTGTGGCCATAAGTAAAAATCTCTGGCAACGCACCGGGAGTATCGACAAACGGGTTATCGGAAGGAATTTGTCCGTCATCATATAATCTCATGGTCTTACCGGAATGGTGGGATTTGTCCTGGGCATTCATCCGGTCTCCCCTGATACCTACGGCAAAATGAAAGATATTCATCATGGTCAAAAGCGATCCGGGTGTACTTCCACAGATTCTCAACAGGCGGAACATCCGCCGCGCAATCGTTAAATGTCGGGATGTCATATTTCTTCCCCAATTCAACAAACTCTTCATCCTGAATTTGTCCCCAAAAGTTGCTGGCATTCATAAAGAGCATCATAATCGTCCGGTCGTTAACTGCATTTTCAAGCTGTTGACGGGTTTCAACTTCAACAAATCGGATTCCGGTATTATGGACAGCATGATCATAGCTGAATCGATGACGTCTTTGAATTATCACTTCCAGCGGAGGCCCGGGCAGGTTTTGAAGCAAATGGATTTTCGTTGCATCTTTACCGGTAATAACGGCTGCTGTTCCCAAAGTGAGGGCAGAAGCAGCTCCGGCAGTCACCATCGCCGCTTCACAGTCAAGCAGTTGAACAATGCGTTCACCTGCTTTATCCTGCAGTTCATTGTAATCGACATATTGTTCAGAGCTGTAGTTAATGGCCTGCATAACCTCAGGTAACATCAGTGAACCTGTTAAATAAGTATGGGTTCCGGTTGCATTGATAAAAGTTCTTAGTCCAAGCTCTTTAAAAAAGTCGCGGTAGGAGTAGCGAGTGTCCGATTCCTTCAGATGAGAGACTCCCCAGCCGGCCAATCCCCCCATGAAAGGCAAACCGGCAACCAGCTTCAACATGTTTCTTCTGGTAATCATTTAATTTTTGTAGTGAATGTTTTGTAATGAATCGTAATTCTGACTGGCTTAATCATACATAACCCATTAGAAATTGTATTATTCAATCCTAACCGGTAATTAATTCTGTTTTTATCGAATTAACATCTATTCTTCATTCCATAGAGGAGCAGACAATCCATTTAAATATCAAACTATCCGGCCTTCCCCCAAAGAGTAAGTTCAGCAACGAGTTTCCAGTTACCATCCATTTGGCTGTCATTAAAAATCCCCCTCCCACGCCGGTGCACTGATACCGTTCAAATCCCAGACAACCCTTCCGGCCCGAATAGTAAGTTCGGCCTCCAGTTTGCGGTTGCCGTTGACCCTGTTACCCCGGGCATCGAGAAATCCGAATTCTCCTTCTCTCAATTTAAATACGGTCACATCAGCCTCAGCACCTTCACTCAGGTGGCCAAGCTCCTCGCGCTTGATCACCTGCGCCGGTTTCCAGGTTGTCCTCTCAATCACATCCTGAAGCGACATGCCCAGTGTGAGGAATTTTGACATCACATTACTGAGATCCTTCATCCCAGCGTTCATGCTCAACCGGTAGAGGTCGGTGCTGATGGTATTTGGCCAGAATCCCTGCTGAGAACCGGGAATAACCTGATCCCATTGAAATCCGCCGGCACCGTGCCCGACATCGAAGATAATACCCCGTTCCTGGGCTTCGAGAATAAATGGGCGCAAGCTTCCATTTTCATCAATCGCCCCCTGCCTCTGGCTGCTTCCGAAATGGGTATGGGTAAGAATATCTCCGGGACGAAGTTTTTCCATTAACAATTTCTCCAGGGAAAGAGGTGGATCATGACCTCCGAAATCGACCATAACCGGCACGTCGGCCAATTTCCCTGCTTCCACTGCACGTTCAACAGGCCTGAAATCCGGTCCACGGTAATGGTGCTTTTTTATTCCGACCAGCACATCCCGGTTCTGGCTGATTATAAATGCTGTCGCTTCCGGATCCATGTCCTGAACATATTGAGCATGAACACTGCCGAGCATTCCGTGACCTGCAATACTCAAAAAGGCAAGAACACGTGTTCGTGAATTTTCTACTGTCTGCTTTCGAAAGGTATGAAAATCTCTCCAGCCGGAAGAGCCCGCATCGACCATGGTTGTTACACCGGTACGAAAAGAAAATGCGTCGGGCTGCACACTGCCATAGCTGTTGGTGATCTCAAAACCTCTGAAACCCACCTCTTTCGTACCGTAAAACAAGTGAGTATGCATATCGATAAGACCCGGAGTGACATAAAAACCGGTAGCATCCACAACTCTTCCAGCCTCTCCATCGGGAATATTTTCTGCCACTCTCAAAATCTTGCCATCAGCAATTGCAACATCCATCCTCGAATCTATCTCATTTTTAGGATCTATCACATGACCACCTTTTATGAGAATATCAATTTGTTGGGCATGGGCAAATTGTATGGAAAACAGACCCAATATTATTGTCAAACACCATAATAAGAGACTCCCCTTTTTAAGCACCCAATTCATGTTCATTGCAGATGTCCGGTAAAAAAAATTCCGGGGAAATAAACCTGTATTCTTCACTGATTGTTTCATTTGTTATTCTAAATTAAAAGTTAATTTTGCAGCGGTTAAAAACTGTCAGTTTTCAAGTATTCAATATCGAATTCATTGATTCCATTCCTCAAAAAATGACAGGTTGGACTTATGCATCATGATTATTATTTATTTCAAGTTGCAAGCGGTGGTCAGCCGGTTAATGGTGAACGTGCCACGACAATAATCAAACCACACCGCTTTTCAAAACCTCCTGCAGGCGGCGGGCTACAACCTTCTCTTCACCTGCACGGGCCATCCACATGGAAATCCGGATAAAATCAGAAGTTGCCAGCACCTCAATGGAAGGGTGGCCGTTTCGCAGTTTTTCCTGCACTTTCTGTGGTGTCAAATCTACTTTATCCTGGTCCCAGGTAACTCTCAATGTTGGAGTATGATTGCCTATATCCGGCACAAAAATCTCCGTACTAACTCCCGGAACCTGACTGGCATGTTGCCCGATAAGCCGAACTCTTTCATGAAATTCACCATGTTTTTTCTCATGGTCCTGCTTGAGAAACTCTTCCACGGCTACCATCATACCGATGATTTCTTCTTTATTGACCTTCATACCCCGGCCGATTGTATCGGCGTGTGGAACATGTTGAAGTTTGGCAGCTTCGATAAGGTCTTTACGGCCAAACAATAAACCTGCACTTTGCGGGCCCCGTAATCCTTTTCCACCGGAAAATGTGACCAAATCAAATCCCATCTCATTGAATTTCCACAAATTCTCAACGGGTGGGAGATCAGCTGCACAGTCATTGAAAGTGGGAATACCATGTTTTTTTCCTAATTCAACAAATTCTTCCCACTGTATCTGGCCATTGTAATTGGCATAATTGAGAAAAAGCATCATAACTGTATTTTCATTCACAGCATTCTCAAGCTCCTGCGTGGATTCAACTTCAACTAAACGTATGCCGGTATTACGAACGGCATGGTCATAGGCAAATCTGTGGCTACTCTGAACAATCACCTCCCGCTGAGGTCCAGGCAAGTTGGGCAGCAATCGTATTTTTTCTTCATCTGTACCGGTAATGCAAGCGGCTGTACCCAATGTAAGTGCCGAAGCAGCACCGGCTGTAACCATGGCATCTTCACTTTTACCCATTTCAGCAAGCCGGCGGCCAACCACATCCTGAAGTTCATTAAAATTCACATATTGCCGGGAAGCATAATTTATAGCATCCATGACTTCAGGACGCATCAGAGAACCTGTCAAATAAGTCCATGTACCCTGAGCATTGATAAACGTTCTCAATCCAAGTTCTTTATAAAAATCACGATAGTTACTGGCTTTATTTAATTTTTCAATTGCCCCGGCAGCACCTGAACCGGCCAGTCCTCCTGCAATTAATCCGGCGAATGGCAAACCGGAGAGAATCTTTAAAAGTTTTCTTCTGGTAATCATAAGCTTTTTCCTTTATTAAAGTATTATACAAATCCATTTCATATTTATGCTTGCTCCGTAGCTAACCAAGTAAATGAAAACCTCCATGCTATCTTCTGTGCATTAAGTTAGTCACTCATTCCATGCTTCAGATGCCGACAAACCGTTGAGATCCCATAATATGCGGCCGGCCCGAAGAGTCATTTCCCCTTCGAGTTTATATTTACCGGTTAACATGTTGCCCGGAGGCCGTACATCGACAAAACCAAATTCACCTTCCCTCATCCTTAATACGGCAATATCGGCTTCCATTCCTTCACTTAAATGGCCTAATTCTGTTCGATTGATTACCTGTGCCGGTTTCCAGCTAGCCCGCAGTATAACTTCCTCCAATGACATTCCCATGTTAATGAATTTTGACATTACGTTGAGCATATTCCGCATACCGGCATTGGCACTTCCCTGGTGCAGATCCGTACTGATAACATCCGGCTTTAATCCCTGTTCAAATGCCGGCATTGCAATTGGCCAGAGGAAACTCGCCCCACCGTGCCCCACATCAAAAATAATGCCCTTCTCTTGGGCCTGAAGCACACCAGGGCGGAGAACCCCGTTCTGATCGATCACCGCTTCGCGGCCGGCACCACCGCCACCATACATATGTGTATATATATCCCCGGGGCGCAGTTTTTCCAAAACCAATTTCTCCAGAGAGAGCGGGGGGTCGGCACTGCCGAAATCTACCATTACCGGAACATTACCAAGTTCACCCGCCTCGACAAGTCGATTGATGGGCTCCCAATCATGCCCCCGATAATGAGCAATCTTGATCCCGACAATCCAGTCATTATTCCTCGCAACCAAACCTGTCATCTTCGGGTCCATGTCATTCAGATTCTGCTCAAAATGCCCTCCTTTCATCCCCTCTCCGATAATATTTAGAAAAGCAAGTACCCGGGTTGAAGAGTTATCAATTGTCTGCTTTTTAAAAGTCTCAAAGTTTCTCCATCCTGCCCCGCCAACATCCACCATTGTGGTCACACCATATTTGAAGCTGTAACTGTCCGGCTTTACAGCATAATAGCTATTGCTTAGATACCTGTTCTGATCGGTTCCATGGAAAACATGGGTATGGATATCTACCAGCCCGGGGGTGACATACATTCCCCTCACATCGATAACCTGATTCGCCTTCGACACCGGGATTTCCCGGTCAACCCTGGCTATGACATCTCCTTTAACGGCAACGTCCATTTGGGCATCAATGCCGTTTTTGGGGTCAATTACATGTCCGCCTTTTAAAAGAATATCATACTCCTGGGCATGAACCATTGCAGGAAGCATCAAGAATGAACATAAAAAAACAGAGACAAGAAAGTACAGATATCCTATTTTGCGTGTTGTTGAGGAGTGTTTTTTAAATAATGAAAACTGTACCAATTTGTAATACATAAATACCTTATTACAATTAAATGAT
>SKRC01000276.1 GCA_007118695.1 Balneolaceae bacterium
CCGGATCTTTTTCAAGGGAGGCATAATAATGATCGTATCCGCCTGTATGATTCCTGTTGCCAATCTCATTCCTGGCCAATCGATAGTGCTGCGCTGAAGTAAGTTCTTCTGTTTCAAGTCGGTTTTCAATCGGCCTGTCAAAACTTTCGGGTTCTGTCTGACTGTTGTACACAAGCTTTTGATCTCCCAATACGATTTGCAGGTTTTCCGATTGGCCGGAAATATCCAGGGTTTCCTCAAAGAGTTCCATCGGGTCAAGTGAAACTTGAGTGTTATAGATTACATCATTACCAAGAGTGACTTGCAGGTTATCGTTTATCGATTGAAGCGCCATTAACTTTACAACGGTTTGTTGACCGCTCTCATCAACATTGAGAACTCCGTAGGGTGAAGCAGCCGATATGCCATCCGTATCTTTTACCGGAAACCATAGTTCGGTCCACCTGTCGGTTATCAATGGATCCAGCAAGTCGTAGTTAAACGGGGTTTCCACACTTCGGCCTATGGCTTGGGAGAAAAGCCTGCCGGATTGAACTTCAACATATTGGCCGTCGGAATCGGTCAAAAGATCCTCCCAGATGCTTCCCGCACGGGAAAGAGACCAGATCCAAAGTTTCTTGCCGGGCATATCGTTATATAGCGACCAGTTTCCAAATCCAACATTATCATCATGCCAATACCCACCGAAATATTCGGTTTTCTCTCCAAGAACGTGATAAGATTTACTGCCGCCGAAATCATTGTTTCTGTACCAGGACAGATCTCTTCCTTCTTCATCAACAGGCCATGGATGGGCATCGCCACTATGGCCGATATGATACTGGCCGGGGAAAAAGAATTGGAGGTCGTCTGTTGCTTCCACTGCCGCATTCATCCAGACGTAATTTGATTGTTTTAAAGGAGTAGGGTTGTACCAAAAACTTTCCGTTTCGAACCAGGCTTTATCCTTTGGGAGTGTAATGGTGACACGCCACTCGGTCCGGGAAGGCAGATCGAGAGCACCGATGATGGTGCTGACACTTCCATCGGCATTTTCACGGGTTATGTAATCCACAGGTGTGGATGTGGTGGGAGTATGTCCGGTTACACCAAAATTGAATTCAATCCCGCCTGATGTCCACGGTCCTCTTAGGGCGATATTTCTGAATTTCTTTACCTGGTTGAGATAGATAAAATCTTTACCGGTTGACTTTTCAATTGCACCCCAGATCTTCCCGCCCACTTCGGGAAGAATGGAGACTTCTATGTAGTCATTTTCAAGACGAATTACATTCCACTCTTTATCGATTCCGGTATGGCTGTATTCATTGAAGGAGAAATAAGGGTATATATTTATATTCCCTCTTTGATTGGTGTGGTCGGCAAAAATGGGGATAGGAGAGGGATCTCCAAATGGATATGTCTTGATCGTCTCATGACCTTCACTCAAAGTTGCTCTTTCTTCTTCACAGGCAGGTAGTATAAAAAACAGGCCCATAAAAAGGAGGATGGCCCACGGGCAGATTTGGACTGAACAATTTTCACTCAAAGATCTTTTCATCATAATTCCGGTTAAACAATTGGTTGGCTTGAAACATTATTGGTTGGTACAACAACATAGTTCTTTCACTCATCAACTAGGTAATTAAAAACAAGATATTTCCTTCAAATAGATTCAGGGAATATTTCAATTTATTTCTTTTTTACAAAATTAATTTCCGATATGTATTTTTTTTATTCAAAGAGTTTTGATTTAATTATTTATAATGAGTGTTGTATAGTGTCATAACCAGTTAATAAGTATAGCGTAAATAATTATAATTGAAACTTCAGTTACGCAAAAAGTCCCCCTTTGAAGGAGGTGCAGGTGGAGGTTTATACGACAGTCCGACACTTCGGAATGGATGACCTGCTACTGACAATATCGTTGATACTAAACGATTTTAATGGTTGCAACACTATTGAGTGTTTAAGTATGGTTGGTAAATTTTAAACAGATAAAATACCGGTTTGCAAGTGAATCTAACAGACATTGAATCTGCGTCCCGAACTGTTTATTCATATATGGCCGCAACTCCGCAATACTGCTGGCCGGTACTTTGTGAACGTTTGGGTACGGAAGTATGGGTCAAACATGAAAATCATACACCTGTCGGCGCTTTTAAAATACGTGGCGGACTTGTCTATTTCGCTCATCTGGCACAATCATCTAAAAAACCAAAGGGTGTGATAGGTGCAACTCGCGGAAATCATGGACAATCCATTGGATTTGCCGCACGTCACTACGGTATTCAGGCTACCATCGTGGTGCCTCAAGGCAACAGTGTTGAGAAGAATACTGCCATGCGTGCATTAGGAGTGAAGCTGATCGAATATGGAGATGAATTTCAATCTTCACTCGAATACGCAAAGGCCTATGCCCGGGAGCATTTACTCGAGATGATACCTTCATTTCATCCGCTGCTGGTTACGGGAGTATCCACATACAGTTTGGAGTTACTGCGAAATATCACTGATATCGATATTGTTTATGTACCCATTGGTCTGGGGTCCGGAATTTGCGGGATGATCGCTGCGCGTGATGCACTTGGGTTAAAAACCGAAGTGGTCGGGGTCGTGTCTGCACATGCCGGCGCTTATGCGAAGTCATTTGCTGCCAGGCAGCCGGTCGAATCACCTGCAAATACAAATCTCGCCGATGGATTGGCTTGCAGCACCCCTGAACCGGCAGCACTGGACATAATCTGGAAGGGTGTGGACAGAATCGTCCAGGTTTCTGATGATGAGGTGGCTGCGGCGATGTGCATGCTCTTTGAGTGTACGCATAACACTTGTGAAGGTGCGGGTGCCGCTGCTACAGCAGGTGCAATAAAGGAAAAATCGCGCATTACCGGCCGGAAAATTGCTGTCATTCTTTCTGGTGGCAACATAGATCGCGAGCTTTTTGCGACGGTTCTTAGTCGCAAAAGCTTAGAATAAGGTTCCTTTTTATCTTCAGATATGAAGGAGTAGCTGCATGCATGGTACAGGGAATAGGATGGAGTGTTTTATGATAATCAGGCTTGCATCAACCCTTGATGGTGAGTATATAGTCATTGATAAATGCAACAGTTTTTATGGATTCAAAGACTATTGTCCGGTCATTTTTAAGTTTTGGTGAAGAAACGGCCCGTGTGGAAATAAAAGGAATGTTATTAGTGAAATATCGAAATTGAAACTTTCTGAGATTTGTCGATAAAAACAGGACATTAGGTCAAATAAGGAACGTTTTTTCTTTTATTTTCGAAAATCTTCGGACAGTAGTGGAATTCAAAGGCTAACCCGGCTTTTATTATTTGCTTTTAACTCAGGCTGAAGTACAGCAAAGCTATGTTATTGAAGCATCTGTGTCACAAAATTAAACCTTCATATAATCCTGAAGATCGATTGCAGCCTGGTGTCTGCACAATTCGTTGCGATTGTACAGCCCGGGCCTGATGTTACTTTTGGGTTCATATGCATTGTTAAAACTTAAATTAATCAAACGTCTTATGATAAATGTTATCCCAAACTGGCGCCGGTTTTCCTCTTCCCGGTATGGAATGTGTATGTGCTTCATTTTGACTGGAATTCTATTATCAATCGGCGGGTGTGGAGATGCTACAGTTGAAATGGATCGGCCACTTCCCGATGATTTGAAACCCTATTTTTCTCCCCCCGCAGAATTTGAAAATGATTTCGGGGATTACCGTTCACCTTTGCTGTCTGCGTCAGGTGATAAGATCGAAGATGAAGGAGGCTGGATAAACAGGCGTAGTGAATTATTGCAAGAGTGGCATGAGCTCCTTGGTGAGTGGCCGGAAATCCTGGAGAATCCGGAAACAGAGTATGTGGAAACAACACAACGGGGATCCCTTACACAACATCAGTTGGAGGTAGAAGTAGCTCCGGGCTGGACACGGAACGCTTATCTGCTTATACCGGATCTCGAGGGCCCGTTACCTGCAGCCCTGGTTGTTTTTTATGATGCAGAAACAGGTGTAGGGCTTGAGCGAGAGCTTCGGGATTTTGCCTTGCAGCTTGCAAAGCGTGGATTCGTAACGCTTTCACTTGGAAGCGACTTTGATACGAATTATTACCCGGATGAAGACTCTGCTGTGCTGCAGCCACTTTCCATGCTGGCCTATATGGCAGCGAACAGTTATCACGTTTTGGCAAATCTCCCTGAAGTTGATCCGGATCGGATCGGTATTGTCGGGCACTCATACGGCGGTAAATGGGCCATGTTTGCCTCATCGCTCTACGACAAGTTTGCCCTGGGTGCATGGTCCGACGGAGGTATTGTATTTGATGAATCACGGGCTAACGTAAATTTCTGGGAACCCTGGTATTTGGGCTATGAGCAGGGTGTCTGGCGCGACAGGGGCATCCCAACGGACGAGAATCCGCGAACAGGCCCGTACAAACGAATGATCGAAGAAGGGCGGGATCTCCACGAACTGCATGCACTGATGGCACCCCGGCCATTCCTTGTCTCAGGCGGATCTGAAGACCCTCCGAAGCGATGGAAGGCGTTGAATCATACAGTGAAAATCAACCGGTTGCTCGGGTATGAAAACAGGGTGGCGATGCAAAATCGCCCAACCCATTCACCTGATGAAGAATCGAATGAGGTTATATACCGGTTTTTTGAACATTTTTTGCAATGAGGGTATCTTCCATACTGTTGCTGGCAGTTATTAAATAAAACACATGGACCTGAAAAATTGGTTTGTTGAATTAATTCACTCATTACTTATTTATTTACGATCTGCAATTCACAACTTTAATTCACTCCAAAATGAAAACTCCAGGTTTTGTAGATCTTCAGGTTAATGGATTCAAAGGCGTTGATTTTTCAAGCCTGGATCTGACTGAAGAACGTTTTGTTTTTGCTTGTAAAGAGTTAATCAGGCAAGGAACTATAGCTTTTTTACCCACTGTGATCACATCCTCCAACCAAACATTGAAGAGAAATCTCGGGCTGATTTCCAGGGCCATGGATCGTGAAGATTTAAAAAGACATCTGTTGGGGATTCATCTGGAAGGCCCATTTATTTCCGGGGAAGATGGAGCGCGAGGAGCTCATAATGCAGAGTGGGTGCAAAAGCCTGATGTGAAACTAATGGACAAATTGTATGAATGGTCTGATAGAAAAATAAAACTGCTGACTATCGCAGCTGAACTGGAAGGAGCAGATACGTTATGCAGGCATGCATCGAATCTTGGCATAACCGTATCACTGGGTCATCAGTTGGCAACAGAGGCCGACCTTGACAAGCTTGCCGCTTCCGGAGCACGATCTCTCACCCATTTGGGGAACGGACTGCCACGAATGATTCCGCGTCATCAGAATCCGTTGTGGGCCGGAATTGCCAATGATGCGTTGACAGCTATGATTATTGCTGACGGCCATCATCTGCCGCCTTCGATCCTTAAAACAATACTGCGTACCAAGGGAATATCAAAAGTCGTTGTGGTGAGTGATGCCTCTCCTATTGCAGGACTTCCGCCGGGCAGATATAACACGCTTGGAAATGAGGTTGTGCTGGAAGAATCCGGTCTTTTATATAACCCCAAAACAGGCTATCTGGTTGGTTCATCTTCCACCATGTTTGATTGTATGAATTACCTGTTAGCCTTGCAAATCGTGAAAATCGAAGAGCTTCTTGATTTGGGATTCTATAACCCGCTTCGACTGATTGATGTTGATCCTTCAACGGTATTGGACAACTTTAAACCAAATGTAGAATTGGGCAAAGAGGATCAATTTGTTTTGATGGAGTGAAGAATGAATCCCGATATCTTTGCGGCTTAATACTCCGGTTGTCAACCCACCGGGATGGTTCGAAGGTTCTTCCAATATCACTGACCATCCTTTCCGGTCAGCA
>SKRC01000279.1 GCA_007118695.1 Balneolaceae bacterium
ACAGGGTATCTGGTTGGTTCATCTTCCACCATGTTTGATTGCATGAATTACCTGTTATCCCTTCAAATCGTGAAAAAAGAAGAGCTTTTTGATTTGGGATTCTATAACCCGCTACGACTTATTGACATTGATCCTTCAGCGGTAATAAACAACCTTAAACCATACGTGGAATTGGGCAAAGAGGATCAGTTTGTTTTGATGGAGTGAAGAATGAATCCCGATATCCCGATGATTCTGAATGATCCGGTATCTGTACTAATTGGAAGTTCATCTGTCCATGAGGGATGGAATCTGTTATGATTCAATTTCATCCAATTTTTTTCGCACTAACTACATCTTTGGGTTTAATGCATAAGGGTATCCTTCACGGCTCAAACGGTGGCTGCAGTTTGTGTACGGTGTTGTAAATGTCTTCGCTCATCCTTGTTCCATCGGCAGCCTCAAGATCATAGGCAATACGCATCTGCATGGCTGGCACCATATCGGGAATTTCCAGAAATATTTCCTCTCCATCACCAAGAACTTTTACGGAAGTTACTTCCACATCATCCTCTCCCATCAGATCCGGATTTTCTATGGAATAAAACTCCGACCCATAACCTTCACTCCAGAGATAGTTCCAACGATGAATTCTGAAGTTGGCAACGTCACCAGCTTCTTCCAAATTCAGCGGTTGATTAAATCGCATTCGCAAACCGTTTTCGTGGGCATAAATCTCTTCAGGCAGATACAGCTTCCCGCCTGTATATCGAACCCGCTCAAAGCCACCGGGACTTAATCCCGCTGCGTACATTTGTCCGTCCTGCGGGTGGAATCGCCCAACCCGTGGCCTGATGTTTAATCCGCCAAGAGGTACCACAGCTCCCTGGCGGTCACCGTCAATCATCTCGTAAATGATTTTGTTAAAAGTGCCGCGGCCGTAAGACAGATGCAACATCTGCCCGCGCGGCAGGCCCCAGTTGTCCGACTCAACCCAGAGTTGTCCACCCCCTGAATTATCAATATTTCGCGGAAGCCAAACGATTGGTGGTTCATAGCCCAATTCACGCGGATAAGGATCTTCTATTCGGAAGCGGTCCGGCTGATACCCGTAGAAGCTGCCTTTGCGATTCTCCAGGTCAATGATACTGACCGGTGTCTGGGGTACCCATGTTCCTTCCTGCTGCGAGACGGTAACGTGCCCTTCCGGACTGATGCCCATGCCAAAAGGCTGACGAAAACCGGTAGCGATCAAATCCATTCGGGCCCCGTCGGATGAAATCCGTATGACACCATTTCTAAAATCTGACAACCGGTTGCCCCTGCCCCTGACAATATAGAAATTGCCATCCTTGTCGGCTTCCAGGCCAAAAGCCTGGCTCCAGGCTCCTGCACCGGGTGATATCAGATTATGAAAATTTTCGTAGTAGTCTGCCTCACCGTTGCCGTTTAAATCATGCAGAATGGTCAGTTCATCTTCGTTTGAGACATAGATCTTTCCATCGACAACCTTCACTCCAAAAGGCATATTCAATCCTGTGGCAAAACGATGCCATGTTAGTTGTTCCAGAGAATCGTCGATTCCGTCTACAATCCAGACATCACCATGTAACGTCGACAATACCGCACGTCCGTCGTCCAAAAAGTCCAGGCCGGTAAATAGCATCAGCGCGTCGAATGGATTTTCAACCGGGGCGGTAATCCGATCTGCGGCCCAGGCACCTTCAGGCTCTCCGATTTCACCCCGGGTAACAATCGGCTCTCCCCAGCGGACAGGGCCCGGTTCCGTCAGACTTACCACATCGGCTGGCTCGCCGTTTTCCGAGGCCAGTTCCAAAAATGCATACTTTTGGTCAGATTGACCATCCCGGATCAGCACCCGAACGGTTCTTGCATCCTCATTCGGGTCGAATCGCAGGACAACATGGCCATCGGAAGTTTCCATAAATTCAACCCTGTTTTCGTCGCGGACAGCGGCCATCATTGAGTTCCCGTTTGTACCGATACGGACAACCTGAAGCGTACCCAGCCTTTCCACACTCACCGGTTCTCCTTCACCGTCAAATAACAGAACTGCCAGAGGTTCTGCATGGCTGGCAATGTGCAGATCACGAACAAATGCACCTGTTTCACTATTATCAACATACCAGGGTGATTCAAGAACAGAGGTACCCGCCACACGATAGGAAAGCACTACGCGGTCTCCGTGCAGATGTAACCCTTTATAACTTCCTTTCTCCGATGAAATCGGACCATAAGGTTCTTCACGAGTGTCAATAAATTGCAGGTTTTCCCACCCCGAAATCCAGCCGGCCACCTCCGGATTGTTAAATTTCACTTCACCCGCCGAAATGGGAGGCTGGCTGTTTCTTGTTCCCCAATCATGATTTGAACGAATTCTTATAAATTCCCCTGTCCAGCCGGCACTCATGCGGAGCAGGTCGTGGTCGAAATGAAGGGTCGCCTGCTGTCTCTCACCTACACGGATGGCCATTCCCTTTGGTTTCAAATTGCCTTCCGGTATATGCATCGCTCTTGAGAAAAACGGACCGGTATCCATCTGTTGATATAACTCGTCCCAGCGTGTGACTACTCTTTCTGCATCCGGATCCTGTACACTGATGCGATTTTCAACAAAAAAGTGCCAAATGGCCTGGAACTGCTGATGTGCATCCCCTTCAAGGGTCTCGCGCATCCGGGTACGGCCATCTCGCATACTGCCAAATTGTGGCATTCCTGACTGCGGATCCACGCGACTGGGTGTCCACATTTTCCAGTAAAAAAATTCAGGCCGGAGTCTGTCACCAAACAGGTACATGTCGAGATCCTCTCTTCCTCCATGACAGAAATTGCACCCAAATCCTCCTCCAATATCAGTAGAAAGACGCCTGCCTATGTCGATGAGTTCGGGATCCGGCCGGATATGCAAAAAATCCACTCCGTCAAAACCGTGTGATTCAATCAGGCCACGGGCTAGAAGATCCGGTTTTGCCCCGATTGCAGGCATACGCGCCTCCAGCCACGGACGTGCCTCGTGCTCAAGCGTGCCGCCCAGCAATCCCTCCAGCCAATCCGGCTGAAGCTTTTCGCCCGTCCAGGTCAATGCCGGTCGTTCTTTGTGAAAGTCCTCATTTAAATCATCAGCCAGGTGGGCCACCTCACCGGCAAGTTCGCTCCAGCGGTCTCCCTGCCCATCGATCATGTGGCATGCCCGGCAATCCAGCTCGCGTACCTGGCGGGTTGCAAACTCAATTAGGCTCTGTCGCTGAAGAGATTCGAATCCTTTGCCGGCCAGTGCCATAATGGCTTCGCGGTCTTTGTCGCTTAGATCCGGGTAAGCCGGATGAGTCTCTTTGTTTTCCCCACTGCCCAGCCACCCCTGCTGCCAGTCAGCATTTAGAAGTGATTCCATTGAGTGGGCATTCTGCATGTTTTCCACCGGCATTGCATGGCAACTCGCGCATCCGCTCCGCTGAATAAGCCGTTCACCACGAATTGCATCCCCGGCCACTGTTTCCGGTGTATGTCCGGAATTCGTCTCGGAAATCAAAAACGCAGCCAGTGAAGCCGCTTCATCTTTATTCAGCCGGAAATCGGGCATTGCCGTCCAGTTATAATGTCGTGACGGGTCTCCCAGAAAATCTGCAAGTGCTGACGGGTACCATTTTTCGGCTGCATCAGCCAGGCTTAACCGATCCTCATCAGATCCGGTTGCATTTAAAGTGTGGCACGCCACACATCCCTGCGAGGCGTATAAACGGCCACCACTGGCAACCCGGGCAGCTTCGGTCAATATTCTCTCATCCGCTTCGGCATCCGGTGCCTCACCGAGTGTGGCCAGCCAGGCGGAGATGTCGGCTGCTTGCTGGCGGTTGAAGTGCATGTGAGGCATTTTTGCTGATGAGCGCACGGCATGCGGATCCAGTACCCAGCGTTTCATCCAGCCGGTGCGAAGCCGGCTTGCCACTTCATTCAGATCAGTAGCGTCCCGAAGCAGCTCAGGCATCACATCACCGTCGAAATAAGTTGGATCCTCCGGTTCATGACATTTCAGGCATGAAAAGCGACTCACCAATTCACGACCCCTGCGCAATTGCTTGCTCTGGGCGAGTGTCTTGTCCGTTCCATCGTGGCTGAGTGCCTCCGGGGAAAGTGACTCAGGCCTGAACAGTGTTCCTGACCACAAAAGGCGCATCCGGCTTGGGCCGGCTTGCGGGCTTCGATAATTCACATGCAATTGATAGGTGCCTTCCGGCAGGTTCACCGGTTCGCTTACGGAACTGCCATCAGACTGCAGGACTGTTTTGCCACCTACTTTTAAATTTATCCGGCCGGTACCTTCGAAATGAAACCTGTAATCGCCTTCATCAGCAACTTCAAAGTATCCTTCCCATACGGCCTCAAATGGCCCGGCTTTCAGAAACGGTGTAGGCGGAATGTCTTCGGCAACATGAAGGGAGGCAAGGCGGGATATTCTAACGTCGGGCTGTTGGGATTCGGGTTGGGTAAACCGGACCAACAATCCCGGCTGTTTTGAGTCCGAAATGGTCTTATCTCCGATCGGATTTATTACACTGCCGGCTGCAATGCCGGAAGACTCTTGAGACGTGCCGGCCATCAGCCAAACAGCAAGTATTATAACAGTCAAAACCGGGCCTGCCAACAGGCCTGCCATTATTCGAACCCGGCCATCCGCAACCATTTTCAGGCAATATTCTCTATTCATGAATTCATCAGCATTTGTTATTTCTTTTTTTGGTTGCATCACACCCCGACTGTAAAACAGGATAATATGCTTAAATATAAACCGGCCTGTTGCAGCAGTAATTGCTTTATGTTAATAAACTGAAAATTGTTGGCTCTGAAAAATAATTGTAAGGTTTATTGATGATATTTTTGCTCTATCTTCAAATTAATCCGCAATCTGATCATCAGTAAAAAATGGTTTCGGTTTCCTGAATGGTTTGCGCTGAAACTGTTGACATATAAACAAAAAACAAAAAGACCAAAAAAAGGATAGTGAATTGTATTTCATCATTCATCAATTTATTTAGAACTTTCTTACTATGCTGAGAATGTAACTCCTGTAAAGCAAGCATTGCTCTTGCATGTCTATCACGCTTTAGAAAATATTTTATAACCATACCAACTGGGAGCCAATAAATGGGTATTTATAAGTCATTGTTCATTTTATTTTTTGCTGCTTCAGGCATAACTGAAAGCTTGTCTGACCAAAAAAATGGAGCGACTCTTATCAATGGATTTTCCGAATTGATAGAAATAAATGGTGAGGTTAAAGAATGGTACATCGAGGATCGGGAGTTTCTGAGTTACCGGGGGAGAGACCGGAGCTGGCAGGTAAGAGCGTCGGATGGCCGGGAATCGATTACCTGGAGAACCGATGAAGTGCCATCTGAATCAGGAAGTTCAGTGACTTTTGTTTTCGCAGCCGGTTTTACAGTCGGTGAACCCGGCCGATTTGAATTTATGCTTGATAACCGGAGCCTCTTGACCATCACCGGGATTATCTCAGGTGATACGCAATGGCAGAACGGGCAGGTACTTTTGAAATTCGATTATCTTCGCAGCCATCGTGATTATGCTGCAGGAGTCCTATATGTAACTGTTCCTGCCGAAATGCTGACCCCTGGTAAATCTGCCCGGTTTTCCGTGCGCGGATTAAATGACGGTAACTCTTCATCATTTTTTCTGAACGATAACACGTCGGTGGCCAATGATCCTGACATCCGGCCGGTGGTGAACCCAACGTCGATCGAACCGCTGGAACCGGTAACGGCAAAAACGTTGAGATATGAGGGTACACAGCCAGTTCAGGTTTTTAACCGTCCGGAAGGTCACCATCAGCAGGGACTTGAAACTCTGCTTTCACGCGGGCGTGTCAAACC
>SKRC01000309.1 GCA_007118695.1 Balneolaceae bacterium
CTGCCTGAACGGCCTTGGCCAAACGCATTGCGCGCCCGGATTCAATCCCGGCATCCACAAATGCATCGAAGTATATTTCATTCCACTTATTATACGCCTCCCGGCAGGTTTCGGCCAGCTCCGATCCGATTTCCGGCATATCGAGAACAACAGATGATACCGGGCACCCCAACCGATAATTGGACTCCTTCATCGCTTGTGCAAGAATCTGGTAATTTGACATCACACCTTCTGCCGGGTTTTCCGAGCTTGCCATGCTCGATTTAACCGTTTCACTTAGCTCCTCTATTCCGGCCCTCATCGCCTCCAAAACCAATGTTTTTTTACCGCCCGGAAAATGAAAATAGAGGGATCCTCGCGGTGCATCACTCTCCCGAAGGATATCATTCAAACTGGTCCCGTGATAACCCTTGGCCTGAACCAGTCTGGCCGTTGTTTCAATCATTTTTTGACGTGTATTAGATGACATAATCTTAGGGCAAAATTTTTATTTGACAAAATATGATGACCGGTCTATTTTATATGACGACCGGTCTACTATAAATCGATTTACAGTATATCAAAATCGACTGGTTGAAACAATACAATGTTAAGTGAAAGTTGGAGGAGATTATGGAAGACGTACAATCAGATGTCGAATCATGGAAAATCAGCGGTAATAGTCCGGCAGCGTATGAGAAATATCTCGTACCCGGTTTTTTTAAACCCTGGGCAGAAAAACTTACAGCCCTGGTTTCACCTGCTCCGGGAAGTGAAGTTCTCGATGTTGCATGCGGTACTGGAATCGTCGCACGAACGGTCTCATCAACAGTAAAAAATGGGGTTCGGGTAACAGGACTCGACAACAACCCTGAGATGCTGAAACACGCCTCGAAATTATCAAAAAACTCAGGATTGGAGATTAACTGGCAACAAGGGGAAGCATATCAGCTGCCATTTGAAGATCATCGCTTCGATTACCTGTTTTGCCAGCAGGGAATGCAGTTTTTCCCTGAACCGCAACAGGCATTGAAAGAAATGCACAGGGTTTTGAAACCCGGAGGTAGATTGGCACTCAATATTATACGATCGATCGATTATCATCCCGCTTTCGAAATTTTGGCGAACGAACTGGAGAAACATGTAGGAGAAACAGCCGGAAACATGATGCGCGCTCCATTTCCTGAATGGGACCAGAAAACGATCAGGAGTATGGTCGAAGACGCCGGATTTGAAAATCTATTACTCCACATTGAAATTATTTCGATGAGGTTTCCCTCACCGGAAGAGTTTCTAAGACGCGAAGCAGCCAGCTCTCCGCTAGCAGGTGAAATGGAATCACTGGAAACGGATATACGAAATCAACTGATCAACGATTTAAATCGATCTCTTGAATCGTATCAGGACGACAATGGTGTCGTTTTCCCGATGGAAACAGTAATGATTGTAGCTGATAAGAAAAATAATTATCGCTAATAAAAAAGGAGGTATCATAATGAAACGTAACTATTGGTTTGGATCGATTATTACCATTCTGTCTCTCATTTTTGTACTGACTTTCGAACACGAGCCGGATGATCCGGATGCCCGTGTTATCGTTGAATGGAATGAGCTGATCATATCAACGGCCTCCGAAGTTGACAGATTTCAGACGCTGCACGGCAACCGGGCTGTTCCACTGATGCACCTGGCTGTTCACGATGCACTCAATGCAATCGTTCCGGTGTATGAACAGTACGCTCTTAAAGAGTTTCATCCCGAAGCTCATCCTGTTGCCGCGGCTTCGCAAGCTGCTCATGATGTAATGGCAGCGATCTTTCCGGGCCATTCCGGGTCAGCTGCCGAACTTCATCAAAAATGGATGGATCGAGTTCCTGAAAATAGTGCCAGGGAAGAAGGTGTCCGGGTTGGCCGTATATCAGCGCAAGCCATTTTAGAAGATCGGGAGAATTCCGGTTATGATTCATCGGGTGAATTTATTCCGGGAAACGATCCAGGTGAATATCGAATCACACCGCCATTTGATGAACCGATCGGAGCCGGATGGCCGGATACGGAGCCGCTGAGTATGACCTCACCTGATCAGTTTCGGCCTGGACCACCACCGGCTCTTAACAGCGAGACCTATGCCCGGGATTTTGACGAAGTAAAGCGTCTCGGCCGAAAAAACAGCGAAGAGCGCACAGACGATCAGACCCATGCCGGATACTGGTTTGCCGAATATCCGACGGTTTCATTTCCTGATTTCGCCCGAAGCTATGTTATGGAAAACGATGTCCATCCCTGGCGTGCAGCCCGCCTCTTTGCACTCCTGGCAATCGATAATTTCGACGGGCTGATCTCGGTGTTTGATGCGAAGTATGAGTATACGTTTTGGCGTCCTTACACGGCTATCCGTAATGCGGACCGGGACGGCAATCCTGCAACGCAGCCCGATCCCAACTGGGAGCCGGAGATGACAACCGCCCCTCACCCGGACTATCCGGCGGCACTTTCTACCCTCTGCGCAGGCGGAGCGGAGATTCTTAAGGATTTTTTCGGGACTTCTGATTTTCGGTATATGCGTAAGGCTGGAAGTGTGCCCGAGGGAACACCTGCTGCACGCTCTTACGATTCGATCGGCGAAGCGGTTGAAGACTGTGAAAACTCCCGCATCTATAACGGCTACCACTTCCGAACAGGGCTTGATGTGGGTTCAGAAATGGGACGAGAGCGTGCAAAACATTTACTCAAAAACCATTTAACAAGACAGCCCGATACCGACTACCCGGAACTGACTTCCGGGGAATCAGAGTCTACTGATTGGTTCAGTTACCTTCGTCTCGGCGCCGTGGAATATGCCCATGTAGGTGATGCGGGTGAACCCTTTCCTGCCGGTGCTAATCCCGCGAACTACTTTTCCGATGAGGAGGCTCCTCGTTACCTGAAAATCTCGGAAGAAGATGGATGGGAACCGGTCCCCGATGCTGACGGTAATATCGCGTTTACCGCTCTTCACGTCTGGGTACACCGCAACAATCCGGATGGTGTTTTCGCTCCGTTTAATCCCACTATAGACTAAAGCCCGTCGTTACTTAGCTGTAAGACATCTTTCGGCGCACCGTCGGGGATGTCTTTCCAGCTGGGAAAAATCGTGTGAGGAGCAGGTGGATTGAACTCACCTGAAAGCAAGAATAGCACTCAGGTCCCGGCAGTGATCATAAAACAGACCACAATTGATAGTAAGGATCCATTTTTTCGGCTTAATAAAGTAAATAGATGCTAAAAAATATTTATTCACCTTTGGCTGGTAATCTGAATCTGACATATTGAAAAAAGAGAACATTAAGTCATACTTGCATATACATCAATTCTTTACTGAATACTTTTAAAATGACAAAAGGAGAACATTATGAGAAATAAAAATCAAGTAAATACACAAATGGTGACTGTCAACGGCGTCCGGATAGCCTGTGAAATTCATGGAACCGGAGAGATTCCTATTGCTATGGTGCACGGATCATGGTTTTCCCGACAAAATTGGGATTCGGTTGTTCCGCGCCTGGCCGAGTCGTTTCGCGTTATTACCTATGACCGTCGTGGACATGGTGAAAGCGAGCGGCCGAGCGGACAGGGCAGCGTTCGCGAAGATGTTGCCGATCTTGCCGCCCTGATCGAGCATCTGGGAATAGCCCCCGCGTGGGTGGCTGGGCAGTCCTTCGGTGCCTCAATAACGCTTCGGTTGGCCGGCGAACGCCCCGACCTCCTCCGAGGCATTCTAGGTCACGAGCCGCCGCTCTTCTCGCTGGTTGCCGGCGACTCTACCTTAGCCCCGATGCTCGAGGGTTTTGCTCAAACAAGTGCCAAAGTTGCTGAGCGGATCGAATCTGGTGATCATGCCGGTGCCGCCGAACAGTTCGTCGAGGAGGCGTTGGGATCGGGAATGTAGACCCAACTTCCATCGGAGATCAGGCAGATGATAATCAATCATGCACCCACCTATCTCGACGAGGCGAATGATCGAGACGTACTCGCTTTTGACCTCGATTGGATCAGAGGATTCTCACGCCCGGCTCTCCTAACACAGGGGGATCAGAGTCCGCCGCTGTTCACATCAGTCATCAACAAGCTCGCCGAGGCACTGCCATCCGCCGACATAAACACGTTCAAAGGAGCGGGACATGCTCCGCACCTGACACACCCGGAGGCCTACACCGAGTCGATTACCGCCTTCGTCCGCAGGCACACAACATGATTGGGGACGTCGTCAAAACGTATAATCAAATTTCAGCAATACGGCACGGTTGTCTGAAACCGGTAACATTGGCGTGAGCATGTCGCGGTTGGTATTTATCGACTCATTGAATACCAGGTAGAAGTTGTTGCCGTCTCTGGGGTTGTATCGAAAGCGGGCATTTAAAACCCCGATTTCGCCTGTGCTGTTATACTGGAGAAAAGTTGACAGTGTCAATTGGGTGTTGAAATGAAAAGGCGAAAAAAACTTGATAATCAAAAAGATTATGAAAAGCTTTTTCGGGAGTATGAACAGAAAACCCTGCCGGTCAGGACGGTCTGGCTGGAAAAGTGAATTCGCTGCTTTCACATTTATTCCAGCACCACCAGCAAGAGGGATACCCATATCGGGTACTACTGTCCACATGTACCCATCAAACGAAGCTGGCGGATTCCGAGATCATATTTTAATTCCGAGCTATTTTATACCGATTCCAATATGTACTGATGCGGATATTATAGCAGGCAGTTTATCCCCTGCGATCAAATGTATTTGTTGATCGAGGATATGTTGAATTTCAGATGCCTGTTCATCGGTCAGATCTCTGACAAGCATGGCTGGTATCGGGTTACTGTGAACCACCCAGTTCCACATTTCTATACCGGAATTGAATTCGAGTTTTTCCGAGCTTTTGTGAATTTGTACATCTTTCAATCCGACTTCCTCCATCCGTTTCCTGAGAACATCCGGATCGGCCGCCTGAAATGGAAGCGGGGGCGGATCCGAAGGCAGGCCAATAAACCCGGGAATAACGGATTTCATGGCCTGGATAAAGATCCCGAGAAATTCAACTTCTAAAGGCGGCCCATAAGCTACCATAAGAACACGGCCGCCGGGTTTGGTGACCCGAACCATTTCCCGCAGCCCCTGTTTCAGATCAGAAAAGAGCATGACGCCGAACTGGGAACCGCTGATATCAAATGTATTATCTTCGAGTTCAAGTGCATGCCCGTCCATCAGCCGCACTTCAAGGTCAGACAATCCTTCCTCAGCAGCTCTTTTTTGAAGATGTTCAATCATCACGGGTGAAATATCAATGGCCAGCACCCGTGCGCCTTGCCGTGCTGCCGGCAGGCTCAGTGCTCCGCTTCCGGACGCCACATCCAGGAAATTCATTCCCGGTTTTAAACCCGCATGATGCAGCGCTTCAATGGGCAGCGCCCAATTTCCGGTGGGTGTTACGAATTTATCATAGCTTTCTGCTATAGAATTCCAGTCATTTTGTATGGATTGAAGGCCCTGATGTGTGTTTTTCATGTTTTTATCGTTGATTGCCATTATCGTATCTATTTTAAAAGTGTTAGGGATGTTTTATCTCATTTCCTGCACATTGGAGATGGTGTTTTTTGTCCATTGTTCTGCAGATGGTAAACGAAACCTGCAGTTCTGACTCTAAGTTCAGACAGAGATTGCCGGCTCAGATGCTGTTACCGTTTTTACTACCGGATACTTAAGTACAATCCAGGCTATCGGCCACAAGGCGATGATCCCTGCAATACCTTGTGCATAAAACTGTATCACATTCAGCGGTGCAAATCGTGAAAGCCCAATAACAACCAAAGCTGCGGCCAAAATCCATGTCAGGCCGCGGTTCAGTACATTTGCCCGCACGATGCCGGTTGCAAAACAGGCGACGCCAATTGAGAAAAGCAAGGCGCTGGTCAGAAGGGTAGGTACAAACCATGACATCAATACACCCTGAAAAGCACCGACATCAGCCTGAATTTCGGCAGCGGCCATCGCTCCCATCTCCATTGACGGCAGGAATGCATAAAAAACATTGCCCAGAATGACAAAATGCAGGCCGGTTCCGAACCACGGTTCCGCTCTGTCTGTTATTTCGCTGAAGTGATTTTGTATTGCAAGAAACGCCAATATCATCAGCCCGCAGCCAATCCCTGTGACATAGTGGACAATTCCCCACCTGAAAGGATCAGCCATAACGACTGACGCAAACTTGTCGAGAAAATCTGCATCAAGCGGAGAACCGATATGCGGATGATAAACAAATGAAAATAACATCACGACAGGAGCGATAATGATGATACTGACGCGGTAAATTGTTTTAAAATCTGTCATATTAAAACCAGTTGACGGTTTCGATTAACTGTTGTGGAATAAAGAGCTCGCAGATATGCTTCCGGTTTTTTGATTTCAAAAGCAATATCCATAATGACCTCTTTTCTGAAATTGCAAGTTTCAGCTAAACAGCCGTTTTCAAGAGCAAACTATATCAAAAAAGAGGGGTGCGCATCGGGAGGATCACACAAATAACAGCTTCCGCAAAAATGGGTGATTCTACCCATATCATCTAGAAGTGGATTTATAACAGCCGGTGTTCGTAGGCATAAGACGTTGCAGCTGATCTTGAAGACACATTCAGTTTATTGAAGATATCACTGATGTGGCGTTCCACGGTTCTCTCGCTGATGTATAGTTTACCGGCGATCTCCCTGTTGCTTAAACCACCGGCTACATGACGCAAAACCTCAAGTTGACGGGGGGTTAAACCATGGCGGAATTCAGGCCGGTCAGGCCCGATCTGTTTGTCAACCCGCTGAATATCGGGCACTGCCCCGAGCTGTTGAAAGACCCATTTTGCCGCATTCAACTCCATTTTTGCCGTTTCCGTATCGCCCTGGTCCAGGCAGGCCCGGGCAATCAAAACACGGCAACGGGCGGATTCGTATGGGATCTCTAGATTCTCCCAGGCCGACCATGATTGACGAAGTTGCTTCAATGCCATGTCCTGTTCGCCTTCATACAGAAGTACCGAACCGTATGCGCAGGTAGCAATTGCCGTCAGATAGGGGGTGTCGATATCGGCGGCAATTTCATTGAGTTCCTCAGCCGCTTCGCGGGCCTGCCGGGTATCGCCCGATTCAAGCAAAATATCAACGAAAGCCGGAAGGAATTGGACGCGCTTTAATCGTTTATTTGTATCACTATACAGGCGCAGCACCATCTTTTTTGATACCTCTGTTTGCCCTTTGGCCAGGCATAAAAGAGCCAGCCCCGGTTGCGGCTGACGCCCCCATTTGCTTGCATTTTGATAGGCTTCTTCGGCCTGCGGAAAGTCGCCCAGGATCCGGTACAGTTCTCCTTTCCGGTAATAAGCCTCGCCGGCGGCCGGTTCTCCCGGTGGCCGAGACAGAAGTTTGCAAGCTTTCTCTGACTCCTCAACGGCATCTTCCCACGTTCCATGGAATTGCATGATTTCTGCACGTCGCACCAGGCACTGGCCGCGAAACGGAACGAGGTCGGGCTGCGACTCACACCAGCGGGTCAGGGCATCAGTCCATTCGCGTGCCCGATGCAAGTCGTATATTTTTTGACAGATTTCAATGACCGCACAATAAATGATACCTGCAACAATGGGTGTTACCTCATCCGCCTCAACGGCCGCCATGGTTTCATCGAGAAGCTTTACACCTTGTTCGGCCTCTCCCATTTCAATCAGAGTTTGTCCGTGGCCAAGCCGCCCCATGGCACAAAGGCTCGGATCATCAAATCGCTTGCCGGCCTCAAGTGCCTGATTAAACATTTTCCGTGCAATAGAATACCGGCCTTCACTCAGCTTTTGCAGTGCAGCAGGAATGATCAGATAACCGGCCACAACGCAGTCCAATTGATTCTCTTCCAGAATGCGGCCTGCCCGGGACATCCAGCCGCCGCCCCTGGCGTACTCTCCCCTCATCATCAGCTTGAAACCAAGCCAGAACGCACAACGGGCGGCATCTTCTTTTTGATCCAGATTCAGAAAACCCTGATGTGCCCTTGTCAGGATATCATCACTTTCCGGATCGTTGCCGGTCAGATAGGAAGCGATGGCAAGGTTTTCAAGATCGGCCGGTTCAAGCTGTGTTTGGCCGTCTGCTTCCAGCAACAGGTTGCGGGCCACTGCCCAGGAATGGCTTTTATATAATTCCCGGGCCTTACCAAGTTGGTCGAATCGTTCCATAGCGTTATTCCGCTTGAAAACTTGATTGATATCCGGCTGCAAAAAACAAAGACTGATCTTTATTTAAGTACTATTTTGATTTAATGCCAGAAAAATTACTGTCAGAAGGCGCTATAACGTATTCTGTTTTATGACTGGCAGTATGAACAAAAGTGCTCCATCGTACCATTTGTTATTAGGTAGTCGCACGTTTTGACTGCTGCTGCCGTCCATTTCGTGAGTGCCGATCGGAACTGCAATCGATAACCTACTCAAAAGCAGTTTCTTTCACCGGACCCATCCAAAAAGCCGTTCCGTTTTCCCATCGGTCGTGGGTTACGCGGACTACATGGCCGTCTTCGAGGCTCAGTGCATAGATATCACCGTACATTTGGGGCGAGAACATCAGTTCCTCGATCAGCGGCTCCTCGTCATTGATTCCGCCGCGTTCTGATGCGAATATAAGCCACCGGCCATCGGGTGAGAAGACCGGGTGAGCGTCGAGCATGGCGTTTTCGGTTGATTTTTTCGACACACATTCCGGATTCAATATTCAGCCCACAGCCTGAATGCAGAGGACCAACCTAAACCGGCCATAACGGATCTTCAGGTAATAAGGGTAGATCCAGAATATGTCGCATTTTTTCAATACAACTGCCCGGAAGCAGATTAACTTATCCATGGAACGTAACCTTCAACATAATTCAACATACCATGGAAAAAGTAAACTTAAACACTCTTGAACTGACCGAATTTACCGGCAAACACAACCCAACCCAACACTGCCGCGCCACTTTCCCCCTGTTCGGGGCAAACGGCACTCAAAGCATCGCCACCGTCTATTTTGAACTGGATCCAGGCAATGTTCTCGGCCGCCATACCGACAGCGCCGAAGAGATTCTGCTCGTTCTGGATGGAACCGTGGAGGCCGAAATCGGTGATGAGAAAGGCAGCCTTTCAAAAGGTGAGATTGCCCTTGTGCCAAAAATGGTTCCCCACAACCTCAAGAACACCGGAACCGGTAAAGCCAGGGTACTTGGCATGTTCGGAGGCGCCAATCATATCGTAGCCACATTCGATGAAACCTGGCTGCCGGTAGATTCGAACACAGTGGATACATCCAAAATGGCCGGATAGTCATTAAAATCTACAGCAAGCGGCGGAGAAAACAGAAATGTGTCTTTCTCCGCCAATTGTTTAAAAAAAGGATATGTACCAAATGTTAATTTTTTTTCGTATCAATATTTACTCTTAAAAAACCGGACCGGAGCTGGCTGTCATGTCTGTAGATATTGCCGAATACAAACCTTCAAAACCTCTCAATTCATTTGTTGAGTTTTACTGGGAGGGTAATTTCAATTCCACATTTGAACCGATATTGAGCCAGCTGGTGATTCCCAACGGGTTTGTTGAACTGGTGATCCATCTATCGGAGTTTCACTGCGATCTGCAGGACGGACATTCCTGGGGGCAGTCGCCTGACTATACGATTATCGGACTCTACAAACGTCCGTATGAAGTTCAATTCCGCAGCCATGTGCGTGTATTCGGTATCAGGTTCAAACCGGAGGGTATTTACAACCTGTTCGGGATTCCCGGTTCTCAATTTTCGGAACGATTTGAGGATATGGAATTGGTGCTGGGAAGTCATTTCCGGAACTATTGTTCACGTCTGAGAGAGGCCGGCGGAATCAACCAAAAATTGAAACTTACCCACCGCTATTTGCTTGCGCAGTTGCTGAATCATCATCCCGAGACGACCTACCTGAACCGCGCTGCCGACCTGATTCGCCAGGCAAACAGCACAACCAAAGTCAATGAACTGCCAGGAAAGGTTTACATCAGCCGGCGGCAGCTCGAACGGGAGTTTAAAGAGAAGATAGGCCTATCACCCAAACAATATATGCGGATAGCCAGGCTCAACGCCATCAACCGCTACCTGCAAACCGGCACGGAGATCAGCCTGAGCACTCTTAGTTTGGAGACGGGCTTTGCAGACCAGGCCCACCTGTGCAGGGAATTTAAAACCTTTTCAGGGGTTTCTCCCGTTAAATTCATGGAATCGGTTGAGCAGTTTATCGTGAATGTTTAGCCCTCATACATTCTGACATTGTTTAAATTGATATGCTAAAACCTACTGGCAGAGAAATATGAAACAAAATATCCGATTTTGCAGAGCTTCAGATGGTGTTCGTATTGCGTACGGCATCACGGGGGAAGGCCCTCCACTCGTAAAAGCGGCTAACTATCTTACTCATCTTGAACACGACTATAACGGGCCGGTTTGGAAACACTGGATTAACGGTCTCTCTGCATATCATACATATATTCGGTATGATGCCCGCGACTGCGGCCTGTCGGACCGCAATGTAAATGAGTATTCCATTGATGCCTGGGTTCGTGATTTGGAAGCTGTGGTTGATTCTATGGGCTTGACACGTTTTCCGCTGCTTGGTATCTCCCAGGGAGCTTCGGTTTCTGTTGCCTACGCTGCCCGGCATCCTGAAAAGGTTAGCCATCTGATTTTATACGGTGGATACGCCCGAGGAAGATTTAATCGGAATCTGACTTCGGAACAGAAAACTGAAGCAGAAACCATGATTAATGTGATACGCACCGGATGGGGACAGCAGAATCCCGCTTTTCGTCAGCTTTTTTCCACATTATTGATGCCGGAGGGGACCAAAGAGCAAATAGACTGGTTGAATATATTGGCAGAAATTTCCGCCTCGCCGGACGCTGCATCAAGAATGGAGCGGGCCTTTTATCACATTGATGTGACTCATTTGACCGGGGTGGTTTCCGTTCCGACTCTTGTTTTACATTCCAAAAATGATGCCTGTATTCCTTTCGAAGAGGGCAGGTTTTTAGCATCACATATACCCGATGCCCGGTTTGTTACATTAGACAGTAAGAACCATATCCTTCTTGAAGAAGAACCGGCCTGGGAACGTTTTTTGGCCGAAGTACGAAACTTTCTTGGCACCCCTGAACCAAAAACAGAACGTAAAAATTTGCAAACGGTTTTTACCGAATTGACGCCCCGTGAACTCGAGGTGCTGGAACTTATTTCGAAAGGATATAAAAACAGTGAAATTGCCGGGGAATTGTACATTAGTCCTAAAACGGTGCGCAACCACATCACCCGAATCTTCAGTAAATTGCAGGTCGATTCCCGCGGCAAGGCGATCGTGCTGGCCCGGGAAGCGGGGTTGGGAAAATCGTAGATAGCAAATCTTGAGAATATCCATTTAGCTCTCCTGCTTCATGTAAACCGTAAAACGCGTGGTCGAAGAAAGAGCGTCACCAGTCTGCACTTGCGGTATAATATTCTCGGAAAAAGTGTATTTCTGAGTGATTGAAATGTTCCAGCCGATCCATTCGATAACTTTCCCGACATTTAATCTCTGGCAAAACAATAGGACAAAAGTCCCACAAAAAACACTCTCCAGAGTAAAAAATCTTAGAAATTTGAGACCAGCGGCTCATGACAACCACTCTATTTCTCTCTATTCTATTCTTGAACAGTATAGTTACTGTTTCTCGATAAATATAATTTTCAAGAATAATATAGGCGAATCATGGGCAGAACATTTTCATTCTTATATGGCGTTATTGCATACATCATCTTTTTGATATCATTTCTGTATGCTATTCCTTTTGTAGGTGATTTTTTAGTTGCAAAAACCATCAACACAGGCTTAGAAACACCTTTTGGGCAGGCATTGCTGATTAATTTGTTTGTTCTCACCATTTTTGCACTGCAACATAGCATAATGGCCCGGCACGGTTTTAAAAGTTGGTGGACATCCATCATCCCAAAACCAATTGAACGCAGCACCTATGTACTGCTGGCCAGCCTGGCTCTGTTGCTGATATTCTGGCAATGGCGGCCCATGGGAGGCATCATCTGGGAAGTCCAAAACGAAGCCGCTGTGGCTCTGCTATACGGGTTTTATGGTTTAGGATGGCTGATCGTCCTTCTTTCCACGTTTATGATCAACCATTTTGAACTGTTCGGGCTAAAACAGGTGTATGAAAATTTGAAAAACATTGAACCGCAGCCCATTCCATTCAAAGTGTCATTTTTCTACAGTATTGTTCGCCATCCTATTATGCTGGGATTCATCATCGCTTTTTGGGCTGCCCCCGTGATGACCGCCGGCCGGCTGGTGTTTGCCATGACCACCACACTCTACATCCTGATTGCCATCAAATTTCTTGAGGAAAGGGACCTGAAAAAGATGCATGGAGAAACATATATAGAGTATCAAAAGAAAGTGCCGATGGTAATTCCATTTATGAACAGAAAAAGTGAAATCAAATAAACTGCCCAACACCTCTCCGGTATTGGCTCACTGATCAATCCGGTATCGATTAAGCTGTCGGCAAACAAGATTTAAAAATGATCACCAAAACCTCAACCAAGGAGAAGAACCATGAAAATAAAAACACCAAGAACTGAAGTTGAACAGGACATTCGCGAAACGATGGGAATTGTTCCCCCACAGTGCTGCGAATTACTCTGCACACATACGAAATAGCAGCATTGGTATCCGTAGCCCACTGGGTAACCGAAGGAGCGAAAGGTGAATTGCCGGAGGAAGCCCTGGAGCAAATCCGAAGTGTACTCGATCATTATGATTCGGAAAAGAATAAGTTGATGTAATGATGCTATCCTGGATCAAAAAGTAATGCTTGTCGAAATTCTGATTAATGCGGCTATTTCATGATCATCCCCGAATATATATCGACAAGTGGTTCTGACTGCATTGCTATCAATTGAACCGGGAAGATCGGCTGATCTGTTTTTGCAAATGCTTCTTTTACATCGAAATATTACATCGAATATGTAGTAAGAGTCTGAAATGATATTATCATATAAAAGCAACCGGAATTAAAATACAGCAGGTATCTTCTAGTCATATTACATTAGCCATCAACAAATATTAATCTGAATATTCATTGGCCGACTATGAAAAACAGAAAGAACAGTGAACAGCAATTTGACCCGGATCTTAAACCCGATGAATTCAGAAAGCTGGGTTATCAGGTGATAGATCAGATTGCCGATTATTATTCAACCATACGGGATGTTCGGGTGTTCCCCAAAAGCACCTCGAAAGAAGTGGAAGAGATATTTTATGAAGATCTTCCTGAAGAAGGTCAGCAACCGGAAAAGATTCTTGAACAATGGAAAAAAGATATTCTGCCATATACCACACATCTCGGCTCACCGCGGTACTTCGGATATGTGAATGGCTCAGGTTCCATGATCGGGACACTTGCAGAAGCACTGGCTTCATCGGTGAATATGAACTCCGGCGGCTGGAAGGCATCACCGGCAGCTACTGAAATTGAACGGCGCACCATAAAGTGGGTTGCCGAACTTATCGGATATCCAGTTACATGCGGCGGATTGTTTACAAGCGGTGGGACAATGGCAAATTTCACAGCCCTACTCACTGCACTGCGAAATACCGCTCCGTACGATACAACTGAAGATGGGCTTCAGAAAGCAGACTTCCATTCAAAGTTTACAATCTATATGTCAGAGCATGAAGGACATATATCCATCACCCGTGTTGCCGATCTGCTCAATCTGGGTCGAAATTCTATAAGACGTGTGCCGGACAGGGAAGATTTCTCGATGGACCCTGAAGCACTTCGCAGTATGATCAGGAAGGATATTGCCGATGGGCTGACCCCTGTGTGTGTTGTTGCTCAGGTTGGTTCGATCAATGTAGGCGTAATAGATCCCCTTGAGGAGATTGCAGCGATTTGTAAAGAACATGATATCTGGTTTCATGCCGACGGAGCCTGCGGAGCTGTAGGGGCGATGCTGCCTGAGAAGAAACACCTTTATAAAGGCCTTGAGCTGGCCGATTCGGTGACACTCGATCCGCACAAATGGCTCTACATACAGTACGAGTGCGGTTGTGTGCTCGTCAAAAACAGTGAGAAACTGCGCAGATCATTTTCTTTGAATGCTTCCTATTTACGCGGCACATTGCCAACAGAATATTCCGGTCTTGACTATTACGAGCATGGGCCGCAAATGTCGCGTGGTTTCAGAGCCCTAAAAGTATGGATGACACTGAAAGCATACGGAGCAAACGGTTATCGGAAATTATTAACTCAAAATATTCGATGCGCCGAACATCTGGATCTACTCGTGCGGAATTCAGGCGATTTTGATTCTTTCCATCAGCCCAATTTATTCATCTATTCTTTCAGATACATGCCAAAGAGATACAGAGCTGCCGTTCAGGAAAATCCCGGCCTGAAAGATGAGATCAACAGAAAGCTTGATCAGATCAATCAGATGATTGCTGATGAAATACAGTTGAGCGGAACGGCATTTGTGATGACTACCCGGCTTCGCGGACTCACGGTTCTCCGGCTGTCGATCTGTTCTCACCGAACTACCCTGAAGGATATTGACCTGGTATTCAGCAAAATTCGTGAGATTGGTAGGAAAGTAGTGTTGGATAAAACAGGAGATGAAATAGATCAGGTTGTTTAACAACCAACTATACGTACCAATGTTTCGCGAGTGTGTTTCGGTAGAGGCAGTCTGATGTTTACCAGGTGATTGGATGATACCGGCTTATTAATGTCATTCAGATATTCGATTAAAGTTTAGTATTCAGAAATCAGTTGCCATTTTCAATACTCCTCCGGCTCCCCATAAAGCACACTCGGATGTACCACTGGGGAGTATGATACGAACAACATTTTCCACTGCCCGTCGTGTTGGACGAACACTCTCATATAGCGCACTTTTCCGGCCACGGTATGGCCGAGAATACTGCCTTTAAGCTCCATTGTGCCAATTAGCACAGCGGTATCTCCATAATGCAGGAACTCCTCATTTGTGAGGCTGACCGACTTCATGTCCAGGTTTTCGGCCGTTGCAAGTACGTGCTCCCGGGTCTCAATCAAACCGATTACAACAATGAGCAGGTAATCTTCCATTGTTGCATCTGCATACGGCAGGACGTTGTGATGAAGGACGTACTGCTCCATCAGCTTCGTATGCAGGTTGACGAGGTATTCTTCAAGGTTTTCAAAACCTTGGAGGTCTTTTTTAAGGTTTATAATCAAACCATCAATTTTCGGGTACAGGGTTTAGTGAGGCGTGAAAGTGAATGGTTTTCCAGCCATCGTTTGTCTTTCTCCAGACGAGAGTGACCACTTCCCGCCGGGTAACGCTTTGTTCCGAATTGCGCGGTTCAAATTCCATAACGTGCACGGTCCAGGCTGCATCTTCGGATATCACATGAACCTCTTCTTCCTCCATAACCGGCCGGGGAAGGGGCCGGGGGAGATTTTGGCAGATGTTAAAGAGTGTATTCGTTGAGGGCACCTGCATTCCGCGGGTGGTATAAAGGATGACATCCTCATCAAACGTTTCCATAACTGCTTCGCAGTCACCCTCTTCGAGAGCTTTGTATCGGTTTTTCCGGATTTCCCTGAGCTCTGCTTTTATGGTATCGCGCTGATCCCCGGAAAGTTTTTGCCCGGTAACGGATTCCGGGCCCTTGTAATCGGACCGCGGATACTCCACACCCCGCTTGAATACTGTCTCTACCGTTCGGAGTGCACCTATATCCTGTTATTCATAGCCCAGAACGGAACCGGCTCAAAGATCACGCGGGCTTCGATCCGGAGCATGTCGCTGCTGCCAGTAATTTCGTGAACCGGTTCTGCGGATTGAGTGTCATGCTGTGGGCCTTCCTGCGCTATGGCTAATACCGGCACCATCAGGATTGCTATGATGATTGTATTGGATAATTTATTCATGACTTTTCTCCGCTTACGGGTTGATGATTACTTGTCTAAAAATTCATGAATGGCTTCGAAAAACTGATCGGGTTTTTCCACGTGGGGGTAATGTCCGGCACCGTTGATCAGAATGAGACGGGCATCAGGGAATGCGGCCTTCCACTCCTGATAGTTTTCAACCGGGAAAACATCGCGTGTTCCGGTAATCACGAGCACCGGTATATCCAAATCACTAAAATCATGCCGCCAGTCAAAATCACCGATGGATTGAAGTGTGCTTGTGTTAACCGTCCAGAAATTTCGCAGTGATGCCTCCGGGACACTGCAAAAGTCTCCCTGCATACGATGGTAGATGTCAAGATCATCCGGATTATAAAAATAGCCGCGCTTGAAGATCTCAAAAAACTCAGTGCAGACTGACCTGAGATCATCTTCTTCGTTCGGGTTTTGAAAAGCAGCCTGCAGTGTCTGTATCTGAGCCAACGTGGTGCTGTCCATCCACGCCATCACCCTCGAGAGGAACTGTTCATCATAGGGATCCATTCGAACCGGACCGGGACTGACCAGAACAAGTTTTGATATGTGTTCCGGATGATTGAGTGCATATCGGGATCCCAGCAACGAACCCCAGGAGTGGCCGAACAGATTCAGCCGCTCAATTCCGAGGTACTGCCGCACTGCTTCCAGATCTTCGATATGATTTTCGATATGAAGAGAGGCAGAATCGCTCACAATAGTGGATCTACCGGAACCCCGTTGGTCGTAAAAAATGACTGTATATCGTTCAGCCAAAGGCTCGAGATCCGGAGCCAGGTAGTCCGAATGCAGGCCCGGCCCGCCATGGAGTACAACGATTGTATCACGACCGGCACCCTTAATTCTGTAGGACAATTCAATGCCATCAGAACGTTGAACAAACCCCTCGCTGTCCTGTCTAGATAATTCTGTCTTTTGGCATCCTGATAACATTAAGAAAAGAATCAGGATGATCGACAACAGGAACCCTTCACATGAAGTTTTACTTGGTATTTCCATGACTCATTATGTTTATTGATTGTTGTTTATGTAGCCTGAAATCCATGACAATGTCTTACAGAGTTAATTATTCAGCAATTGATCAAACCGAGCAATTATCGCATCAGCCGACTCCAACAGTGCCGGGGTGATGTATTTGACGTCATACGCAAACATGCGTCGGTCCCACAGTACCGTTCTGAATTCCGGATCGCGGAAAAGGCCGTAGCGTTTTTCCGCTTCACCGGAACGCACTATAGGCGGATGGCTGAACAGTCCGTGTTTGTAGATATACGGCCGGGCGGTGATATCCCACTGGTTGTCCCACTCCCGTTTGGCGTCGGTATATCCCTCGAACAGAGCCGCATGCCGGGCAATCATCAGTTTCAATTCGGTATCGGAAATGTAGCTGCCGTTCAGAATATCTCTGTAGGCCAGTATGGTGCGGTCGTACTGCCGGGTGACCATAATTCCCCGGAGCAATTCTGTATTGGCCGTGTCGGCCCTCTGTTCTGTGAAAAGGGAGTCGATGCGCTGCACGATGCCCATACCGATATCATAGAGCAGGGATACATTTTCTCTGTGCTCAACAAAGTCGCTCCTGATCTCTGACAGATAGATCCGTTCAGTTTCATCAATCGTGTTTGCTTCCTGCGCCAGAGTAAGCAGCGGTACAAACAGGAGTACGCATATGGTGAAAGAACTAATGAATGATTTGTTCATGTTTGATTTTCGTTGGTTTTCAAAAGGTTAAGGCGCAAGCGGTTATACTACGCCAAGCCTGCTCTACGAAGCCTTGGCGTAGTTGAGGCTTCGAAGACCAAGGACGCTTGCGCCAGATTCGAGGATTATGGGCTTTCAGGGACTGTATCCCTGTCTCCAGTGAGAGACAATTCTGCCCTCGCCCCAATGATTCCAAAAAACCCGATAAGCAGCATTACCATCATGGGTATGAATGTTCCGGCATGCCAGACGAATAATGAACTTACAATTGCCACCGTCAGAGACCATAACAGAAACAGTATACCCAAAACTATTCCGGCAGTACGTGTACCCGGTAGCCCTTTGTTAAGTCCAAAATATCCAAAAGTTACCGTTGTGAGAACGAAGACGATGGTTACCGCATACCATGTCAGATAAAAGAATCCAACTACCGCTTCTGGGAGAGTGCTTTCCCGGACGATCATCAACGGGCCGAATTCACCGTCCCAGGTGCGGATCAGTGCAGCAAGAAACGATAGAAAAGCTGCAAATAGAAAAGGTTTATTTACGTATTTGATGTTCATGGTACTTTGGGTTTGTTTACTGGTCGTGCTTTAATTGATCATTTTAAAACATCAATTCACCTTCAATAAAATCTCTGCCGTATGCGGCTCCGGCGCCTCCCGTGGAAAGGCCGGGGCACCGCGGTCAAACGTGGTTACAATTCGCAGGGTGTAGTTGCCCGGCTCTCCGGGTGTCCACCGGAAATCGTACGTTTCGCCGACGTGTATATCGAGTTCGGCCGGTTGTATGTGCGCCCGGCAGGGCGCAATTGCTATAGGGTGAAAGTTCCGAATACACCTTGATAACAGGAAGTATTAGCCGACGACAAGGGTGTCCGCCGTGAGGCGGAATCTGAAGGAAGTCCAAGGCAACGTTCTGATCCGACGAACAGGAATCACA
>SKRC01000285.1 GCA_007118695.1 Balneolaceae bacterium
CAATCTCTTGCAAAATGAACCCCCTTCACCGGTGAATCGAAAAGTTGGTACATTAGTGGGTACAAAGACTTTAAAATCGGCTTATATGTGGCTTAAACCTAATTTATCGATCCAATACTAGTCTACGGGATCGAGGTGGAAATAAACGGTGATGAGGAACAGGAAACCGATCTGATTCGCCTGATCGACTTTTCCGATCCGGATGAAAATGAATTTCTGGTCGTCAATCAATTCACCGTTCAGGGAACCAAACAGCCCCGCAGGCCGGATCTTGTTGCATTTATCAACGGCTTGCCGCTTGCCGTCATCGAGTTGAAAAATCCGGATCTTCTTCTCGACTATATCCGCCATTTTATCATTTTTGAACGAGATGCCATGCGGATCAAGTGGTGGGAGAATCCGGAAGGTCTTACATATGACTCCATCGCTGTTGGAAATATTAAAGGTTTGCGCGATCTACCTGTCCTGAATGGTGAATCATTAAATGGTTCAGTGTATGGAAGAGATGAACAGCCAGTGCATTGAGTTCTACTTCCTTTCCAATAATGTACGGTTCAAAAAAGTAGCTCTCCATAAGCTGAATTATGATAATAATAAGGGTGAAAAACAGAATGTTTGAAGCATCGTCGAAGAAAATAATCGCGAATAAAATAGGCGCTAATCCGAATCAATATTTGAAAAATTTTGTCTTATTTTTACTGAAGAACAAGTAATTGCCCAGCGCAAAGTCATTTAAGAGACTCACTGCAAATCCGAAACTAAAAGGGAGTTGCTTTGAAAAAGAGAATCTGTGTCATTGGTATTGATGAGTTGAATTTCGAAAAACCGTTCGAAGTGAAGTCTCCCGCGCTTTCGATATCACATCCGGATAATCCCAGGTCCATTACTGTATCGCGGCCAATGTATGGTTTTGTCAGTACCGCTCAGCAATAATATTTTCTGAATTGGTTGATGGTATTATCACTGCCAACAACAATAATCTTGTCACCATTTTCAATGTCAGGCCCCGCGTCTAAGTCAATGATAAAATCACCATTTCTTTCAATGGCGATAATAGTTGCGCCGGTATCTTGCTTTATTTTCTTTGTATTCGGCGTACTCCCCGTGAGTTTTCGTGCTTTCGTTCGTACTACCTCATAGGTAGTATCTGCCGATAGTGTAAAATCGGATTCTACGAGTGATGAAAATAACATTCCGCCGGATACAGTCGAGATAGATAATACATAATCAGCACCTGCGCGAAATAATTTACCGGACCCGAGTTCGTCGTTGGAACGTGCGATAATTTTTGTTTTGTGTAGATACATTCAGTCTGCAGAATTCAGAGCAGTTAACATATGTTATGCAAGGATATCTGCCGATGTAACGTTATGTTCATCATGCTCAATTTCTAAATCGAGTATCTCCAGGCAACGGTTATATTTATCCGAAAGGTCCGATGGATCGCGCCCGCCAACATAAATACTGGCTAATAGGTAACTGTAGCTGTCCTGATAAAGCGACTCCGACAATCTTTGCCCTGCTTTGTAGAAAGGGATGACAATTGTTCCCGGCAGTTCCCTGGCAATTTGCCTGATTTGATTTTCATCGGGCGCTTTTTTGACAATCCCGTCCTCAAATACCCGGTACATAAATTTGGCCGCCACTTTGAATTCACCGTTGTTCTCAAGCGTTGCAGGTTTGCGACCCAGAGCGATATCCAGCATCACAGCATGGTGCGAGACTCCATGCACCTTTTCAAACAGGTCGGTATGTGACTGAGAGATGCGGGGATTGATTTCCAGTAAGCTGATATGATCGGTGGATCGGTCCCAAAAGAATTCGACATTAAAAACAGAGTTATTCAGTCCGATGCCGGAAATTACACGTCGCACAATATCTGCAATCCTGAACTGTACACTCTGCGGCAAGGAGGACGGATATTCATACCGCGCAAAAGAAGAACTATCCGGTTCACGTATAGAATCAACGATTCCGTAAACTTCGACCTCCCCGTCAAAGACATGCCCCTCAGCTGTACACATACGGCCGCTCATAATTTCTTCGGCAATGAAACTCTCTTTCATATTCGTAATATGAGCCGGCATCCCATACGTTTCAAGCAAATAATTGAACGGCTTACGTATGTAATCGATCTTCTCTCGAATTTCAGGCAAGACTTTAATATAATCGTTTTCATTATTGACCCGGTAGGCCAAAAAAGAGAGAAATGATTTGAACGGTTTGATCCAAAAAGGAAAATCCAGTGGTAATTTCTCCAGGGCGAGATCGTCGAAAGGATCAAAAGCAGCGAACCGGGGAATATTCCCGGGAATGATCTTTTGCTGTTCCACCCGGCTCCAGTATTTGTGTTCGCATTTGACGACGTTTTTCAGAGATGGTGCCCGTGCACCAAATTGCTCAGCCAATACCGGCACCATTAAAGTTGTTGGGAAATCATAAAACGACACAATCGCATCTACCGGTACATCTGCATTTTCAATTCTTTTGGCAGCCAGGTCTATCAACTCCTTCATATCAAACCGTTTATCGCTCAGATATTCAGAGATATTCAAAGCTGCATGAAATTCACATTCCTGTGCGTTCGGCAGACTCGTTAATTTATTTAGGTTGAAGTCATTAAGCCCGACAATAAACACATGTTTCTTGCTCATATACAGTCCTCTTTTTAAGAATAAAATTCTTGTGCTTTTAGAATACCTAAAAGGCGTCAATCTTCTCGTATTGTATTTACGGGTGGAATTGTAAGGTAAATGACTATCGTGTTGTAGGGATATAAACTACATATGATCCCGGGGAATCTTTTTATCCCAGCTTTTGGAAAAAATCCGTACATCCCCATCGAAGGCGTCCAGGGTAGCACGAATTTGAAAATGAGTTTTCGTTGAGGTAAGAATTGTGTCGGTTACAGTTCGAACATTCCACCAGTCTCCCTGGGTAAATGTTCTTGCGGAATGAACCTGTGCCCGGAGCGTTTTGTAATTATTATTGGTATAGATAAAATGTTCACGGCTATCACTCTGTATGGTCAGATCAATGTCATCCAGCCGGTAACGGCCGCTGTCGTTGATAATATTCTGGCTAACTTCATTGGATGCCAAATTATGGACAAGTGTCCACTCACGCCGTTCCGGAGCCAGGATTGTTGTCTTAACCGGCGGAGCGGTTTCAGGTGGTTCAAACGCAGGCAGTTCCTCATCTTCAGCCCGCAGAGGCCTGACAGGTAATGTCAGCCTGGAATCTGTTGTGTAGATTTTCAGTCGGGTTTCCTCCGGCGATGGCCAGGCAAGAGGCCAATAGCAATTGGTAATTGCGACCCGGATCCGGTCGCCTCGGGAAAATTTTTGCGCCACATAATTGAGTGGAATCTTTACTGTGTAAGGCTTGCCCGGTTCCAGTGGACTTGGTTTTTCATGAGAGTTGCGGTGGGCAAGGTTCAGTAATCCATAGGTAACGCGAGAAACCGTACCGTCCGGTATCACAATGGAAAGGCGTACCGCAATCTGCGCGAGTGGCTTGTCACTCGACAGACGGAGTTGCACCTCCGGGGCACCGAGTATTTCCAATGGCCTGGAAAGGGGTAGTGTATCAAATACCAGGGCACCGCCATCCGATTCACGCTGATCATTCGGCAGGTCCGTAGTCTCGGCATAGGAAGTCCATTTTCCTCCATACAAGCCGACACTTAACGGGCTCTGTACCTCAAATATGTTTTCCTCCGGCGTCGATGTACCCATTCCTCGAGCTTCGGTTTCGGTTTCAAACAGATTTTGTTCTTTTATTTCCCCTGGGTTATCACCTGGAATCGAGATCGGATCTTCAAGTCTCAGGCCAATCGCTGTCAAAGAGAATTCAGCCGGGATTATACGGGGTGACGGACACTCCTCTTCGGCGACCCAGCGACCGGAATGTATTGCAGTGAGCGGTTGAAAACTGTCACGCATCCAGATGCGTATGATCGGATCTTCGTCCACCCCGTTATCAATATCTTTCAACCACTTGTCCCACCAACGCAATGACTCCTGCAGAAAACCAATTGCCGGCCCAGGGCCTCCCATGTGCGGATATTTATGCCCCCAGGCCCCAATTAAACCCTTACGCGGTACCGACAAGTTTTCCATCAGACGAAAAACCGCGTCAGAGTATCCGTCCGCCCAGCCGCTTACGGCAAATACCGGGCATTGTATCGCTGAATAGTCTTCACATATTGATCCGTGTTTCCAGTAACCGTCGCGTCGTTGATGACGGAGCCATTTTTCCAGCCACAACCCGCTTTCTTCAAGGCGTGAAAGCCACATCTCACGCCAACGGTCGCCAAGAAGTTGTGGATCCGGCGGGCAAGAGTTGTAGGCAAACATGGTAGAGGCCCAGGAAAGATTATCCGTTAACATACATCCCCCCATATAGTGTACATCATCGGCGTAACGGTCGTCGGTTGAACAAACGGTAATGACGGCCTGCAGCTCCGGCGGCTGAAGGGCCGCGATCTGTAACCCGTTGAATCCACCCCAGGAAATTCCGAACATGCCGATACGACCAGTGCACCAATCCTGTTTTGCAATCCATTGCAGAATATCCAACCCGTCATTAAGCTCTTGTTGAAGGTATTCATCGAGTAAAACCCCCTCGGAGTCACCGCTTCCGCGAAGATCCACGCGCACTGCCGCATAGCCGTGTGCTGCAAAATAGGCATGTATCTGGCTGTCTCGTACTGCTTTAAAATCACGCTTGCGATAGGGAATATACTCCAGGATTGCCGGAACCGGTTTACGTCGAGCATCTTTGGGCAGCCACATCTTGGCAGCAAGCCGGGTTCCGTCCCGAACCTCTATCCACGTGTTTTCGATTACTTCAACTGACTGGAACTCCGGGATCTTGTTCTCGTCTGCTTGCATGATATTACCGGGACTGGTGATCCTAATATCTCATTTAACTTAAATTTAAGCTTTTTTGTGAAGACTTGAGTTCGAATAATTCTTATAAATTTATTTTTATACTGAATTTAATTTTTAATAATTATAATGGTGATTTTCCAAATACGGCGATGCTCTGCGCTGACGGAACTACGGATCCACCCAGTAACTGAAAACGACCGGCTTCCGGTTTTAGCGAGGTTACGAACCTGCTCTTAACGAATCTGAAATCGAAGGTATAGAAATTAAAATTTCGGGAGGGATCAGACGTCTGCCACTGGAAAAAAAGGAAGCTAACCAACGATTGTGGGAGATAACCCAATCTTTGGGCAGGGAGTTGGATATAGAATTGCAGGAGACTGCGACGGGAGGCGTATCAGATGGGAATTTCACGAATCTATATTCTCCGACTATAGATGGTCTCGGCGCAGTGGGCGAAGGGGCACACGCCTATCACGAAAAAATATTTCTGGATGAAACGCTCAAACGCGCCGAACTGCTGACTCTTTTACTATTACATCCCTCCCTCACGATGGATCCAAAAGCATAGTATATTTGTATTCAAAGTGAATGTCGTTTATTGCATGCATTTTGTTTCGTTATTGTCCGAATTGAAAGCCCCCTTACCTAGCTATGTTTTGTTCTAAGTTACTTATATTCAATGACTTAGTTATCCTGCTTATTTGCCAAGCCGTTATTGGAGGACAGGTTGTTTTAAGAGGGTGGTTTCGGGGGATTTCTCCGGTTGTAGTAGGAGTTTTTCCCTGATTGTCCCTGCTCTTTGGTGGATCTCGGGGAATGAATCACCTATACGCCATATCTCTACATTCCAGAATCCCCGTTTGATCTTGTGATTTTTAACTATTTGCAAGGCATACTCTTCGATTTTATCCAGAACATCCCGTGGCAGCAAAG
>SKRC01000143.1 GCA_007118695.1 Balneolaceae bacterium
AACACCCCTCAGGATGTAATGCTGGACGCATTACATCCATCTCCCCTCGAGGGGAGATGGATGAATGCAGGATTAATTACTGCTTCTGATCCTGGATTGACCGGCAGTCGCGGCCAAAGCCTCAGGAGATGCTTCATCCCAGAGTTTTACTGCCTGGTCAAGAATATCATTGAAATAGTCGTTAATTACCGGATAGAAATATTCCATTCCCCAAATCTGGCGAGCCATTTCTGCTTTCATGCGGCCTTCGGCCATCCAGATAACTTCGTCGAGGTGTTTCTTGGATACCTTCAGGGTATCATCACTGATTTCCGGCTGATCAATGTCACCGTCTGTTATGACCATTCCCCGATCTACAAGTTTATTCACGAATATTTCCCTATCTGCTTCAGACCACGCAAACTCGGAGCGGTACCGGTTGAAATCATCTTCCCATTCGGACCTGAATTCATCGCCTTTCTCATCGATATATTCACGGACAAAGTCGAAATCCACTCTGTTGGCCATCATAAAGTTGATCACATGTGTGGAAATGGTGGTGTCTTCCTGGACGATAAAATCGGGCACAATGCCGCCACCGCCATACACTTCCCGTCCGGCCGTGGTATTGAAAATCAGCGAATCGGGTATTTGTCCGATAAATCTTTCTGCGTCATCCACCGCACGGTCGCGGGAAAAGATTTCGTAAGCATATTGTTCACGTCCATCTTCATAAGGCTTCTGAATCATTCGCCCGGATGGTGTATAATACTGGGAAATGGTGACCCTGATGTTGCTCTTGTCAACCAGTTCATACTGCTGCTGTACAAGTCCTTTCCCAAATGTTCTCCGGCCCACGATGAGCCCGCGGTCGTGATCCTGAATCGCTCCGCTTACAATTTCACTGGCCGAAGCCGATCCTTCATTCACGAGTGCGATGATCGGTAAATCTTTTAAACTACCGTCTTTCCTCGAAAAGACATCCGAATTAAAACGGCTGTGCCGGCTTTTGGTGGAAACAATTTTCGTATTTCTCGGGAAGAACTCCTCCGCGATCGCGATGGCTTGGCTCAAATAGCCGCCCGGGTTATTTCTGAAATCAACCACCAGGCGTTCCATACCCTGTTCCTTCAGCTCCTCGGCAGCGGCAAGAAATTCATCGTGGGTTGTTGCCGCAAACCGGTTAATTTTGATGTACCCGGAACGCTCATCCAGCATGTAATGCGTATCGAGTGTTGTGAGGGGTATATCGTCCCGTACGATTTTGAAGTTCAACGGGCTGCTGGTTCGCGGGCGCTCGATGGTTACCTTCACTTCGGTGCCTTTCGGCCCCCGGAGTTTGTTCACAACATCGTCGTTGGACAGCCCAATGGCACTGCTGTCATCGATGGCAATGATTCTGTCGCCCGACATGATACCGAGCTGATCACTGGGGCCACCGGATATGGCAGTAATTACAGTTATGGTATCGCTGATAACATTAAACTGAATGCCGATACCCTGAAATTTACCGTCAAAATCTTCCTGAATTCTTTCACTGTCTTCAGCCCGGATATAGACCGAGTGTGGATCAAGTGTTTCGAACATACCCTTGATCGCCTCTTCCGTTAGCTTATGCATATCCTTGCCGGAATAATTATTGGCTATGTAAAGGTAGGCATCCTCAAATTTTGAAAATGCTTCACGATAGTCCTTTAATTGAAGGTCTGCCAAGTTGGCTGTATCGGCAGGTGTACCGGAGATTTCGATTTTGTCATCATCAACAACCTGGTCATTTAATGCTTTGACAAAAGCGTTCATACTTAATCTGAACAGTTCATTGATATCGGTTTCTCCGACATAGTTATCGATGATGCGCTGCTGTACCTGCAGGTATTTGGATAAATTCTTTTGATGATCATTATCGACATATACCCGGTCTATTCCTGCTAACCAGACTGCAGATAAAATTATCAGGACAGCTATATTCGGGGCGAGAAATTTTCGTAGACTCATTCTGTTTGATTGTAGGTTTTTATACCTGAACGGTATCTTCAGTATTTAATTATAGCTAAGATGATCGCAAAATGCTACCAGTCTGTCATGTTACTATAACGTGTATGATTAAAAAACGTTTCCGGCTTAATTAATTTATATGTTAGATTTACAAAATATAATGACTCAGGTCCTTATCAGTCGCCAGGTCTTGCAATTGTTTGTCAACATATTCCTTATCGATGGTTATTTCACCGCTGCTGATGTCGTCAGGTACGGCAAAAAGCAACTCTTCAAGCAGGGATGACAGGATGGTATGAAGGCGGCGGGCTCCGATATTTTCTATCTGGTCGTTCACCTGGGCTGCAATTTTTGCAATCTCACGTATAGCATCGTCCGTAAAAGTAATTGTTACCCCTTCTGCCTGCAACATTGCCTGGTACTGTTTGGTTAGTGCGTTCTTTGGTTTCGTCAGAATATCAATAAAATCATCTTCGGTCAGGGAGTCAAGCTCAACCCGAATCGGGAAGCGTCCCTGCAGCTCCGGTATCAGGTCGGATGGTTTGGAAAAATGGAATGCTCCGGATCCGATAAAAAGGATGTGATCGGTTCTGACCAAACCGTTCCGGGTTGAAACGGTGCTGCCTTCTACGATCGGAAGCAAATCCCGTTGGACCCCTTGCCGGCTGACATCGGCTCCTCCCTTTGCTCCACCGCTGCCGCTTGATTCTGTTACTTTATCAATTTCGTCAATAAAGACAATCCCCTGGTTTTGAACCCGGTCGAGAGCTTCCTGGATTGCCGCCTCATGATCAATAAGCTTTTCGGATTCCTCTTCCAGCAGGATTTCCCGTGCTTCATTGATAGGGAGGGTGCGTTTTACTTTCTTGCTGCCGCGAGTCAGGTTTCCAAGCATATCCTGTAAGTTGATACCCATCTCTTCCACTCCCTGCGGGCCGAATACCTGCATCATCGGGTTCTTTTTGCTTGTATTGACCTCGATTTCAATTTTCCGGTCATCCAGCTCACCGTTTTTCAGTTTCTCCCTGAACCTTTCCCGGGTGCGTTCGTTGAGTTCAGCGTTGGAGGCGTTCGAGGGATCGAAGCTCTCTTCGGTTTCTACATCACCGGTCGTACTGGTTCTTTTTTTAACCGGCGGGATCAGGATGTCAAGAATCCGCTTCTCGACAATTTGAATCGCTTTCTCTCTGACGCGTTCCTGCATCTCCTGCTTTACCATATTAACGGCGATATCCACCAGGTCACGGATCATCGATTCCACATCCCGGCCAACGTACCCAACCTCGGTAAATTTGGATGCTTCTACTTTAATGAACGGTGCATGTGCCAGTTTGGCCAGCCTGCGGGCAATTTCTGTTTTACCCACACCTGTCGGGCCGATCAGCAGAATATTATTCGGGATAATCTCATCCCGGATTTCATCATCGGAGTTCAGCCTTCTCCATCTGTTACGAAGGGAGATGGCAACGGATCGTTTCGCTTCTTTTTGACCGACAATATAAGTGTCGAGAGCCTCAACAATTTGTCTTGGGGTCAAGCTTTTTTCTTCAATAAGTTTCATAATTACTTCAATCTATTTCTAAAATCGTCAAATTCTCATTCGTATAAATATCAATTTCTGCGGCAATAGAAAGGGACTGTTCGACAATCTCCCTCGCTGTCAGGGAGGGTGCGTGTTGGATCATTGCCCGGGCAGCGGCAAGGGCGTACATGCCTCCGCTGCCAATTGCCAGGATCCGGTCGTCCGGTTCAATGACATCGCCCTGGCCCGATATGATCAGCGAGGATTCACTGTCCATAACAGCCAGCAACGCCTGAAGTTTTTGAAGGAATTTATCTTTGCGCCACTCTTTTGCCAGCTCAACGGCTGCACGCTGGAGATTACCGTTATAGGCGTTCAGTTTTTCCTCGAATTTTTCGAAAAGGGTGAATGCGTCGGCTGTAGATCCGGCAAAACCGGCCAGGATTTTTCCTTCCTGCAGCTTCCGTACTTTCTTGACGGTTGCTTTCATAATGGTTTTGTCGAGAGTCGCCTGGCCGTCACTGCCAATGGCTGCATGCCCGTTATGAATCACACCCAGCACGGTGGTTGCATGTAGTGATGATAAATCTGTCATGTATTTAACTTGTACCTTCAGTTTTTTTGATACTGCCGTTGCCCTTCGCCGCGTTTATCTTTGGTTTTATCCGGGCGGGGGCTTCTCTTGTCACCATTTTCATGTTTCGAGTAATAGTCGAGATTATCCCGTTTCGGTTTGCCGCTGTCAATTTCAATGAGTTCATCGTTGGCCGCCTGAATCAGTTCATCGATGTTCTCACCTCTCATGACGGCATCCGTTATATCGATATCGGATCCCGCAAGGGTTACCTTAAATTCATTCAGGGATATGGTCTCGTCTGCAATCAAAGTGATTCGGACCCGGTATTTCAACATCCATCTCAGGTTGATGCTGAAGACCCCTTTTGTCAGGAACGATCTCAGAAACGGATTAATATAAATATCCACAGCCCGGTACTCGGTGCTGCTTCTGAATTTACTGACCCAGCTTGCTATATCTGTGACAATCGTGTCCCGGGTTACAACGGTTCCAGCTCCGCCACACATCGGGCAGACCTTGGAAACGGAATTAACCACACTGGGCCGTATTCTCTGACGAGTGATTTGAACCAGGCCGAAATCGCTCATTCCGATCACATTGGTTTTGGCCTGGTCTTTTTTGAATTCTTTCTTCAGTTCGTCATAAATCTTCTTGCGGTTTTTATCATCGCGCTGATCAATAAAGTCCACAACGATAATTCCGCCTATATCTCTCAGCCGGAGTTGCTTGGCAATTTCGCGGGCAGCTTCAAGGTTTGTCTTCAGCGAATTGTCTTCCTGCTTCTGTTTGGCCGCGTAAGGCCCGGAATTGACATCCACAACATACATGGCCTCCGTCTGTTCAAAAATCAGGTACCCTCCGGATGGCATGCGTACCCTGGGGCTGAAGATGGAGTTCACATCTTCCGAGATATTGGTATGGTCAAAAATGTGTTCTTTCCCCTTGTAGAGTTGCACATTGGGCACCATCTTGGGTGCAATCTGAGATACGTACTCTTTAACGGATTTGTAAAGCTGGTAATCGTCGATCAATACCCGGTCGTAATTTTTGGCAAACAGATCCCTTACCAGACTTTCCGTCATGTCGAGATCTTTGTAAAGCAGTGTCGGAGGTTTTGACGATTCGAGTTTATTAAGGATACGCTCCCATTTCTTCAGAACCGTTCGCATGTCTTCTTCCAGGGCTTCCTTGTCCTGGCCTTTGGCAACGGTTCGAACAATGACCCCAAAGCCATCCGGAAGCATGGATCCGACAATGCCTTTCAACCTGCGCCGCTCCTTGTAATGGCTGATTTTTCTGGAAACGGCGATGTATTCACCCATGGGAATCAGAACAAGGAAGCGTCCGGCTATGGTGATATCGGTGGAAACCCGGGGGCCTTTCGAGCCGATCGGTTCCTTGACAATCTGCACGAGCAGACGCTGGTCGGGGTTGAGTATTTTTCCGGCCAGGATCTGTTTGTCGTTGTTCGAGAGTTTGTCAAATTTGTCGAGGTCCTTTTGAGCGTGTTTGTTGATGCTCGATTCGCCATTCAGCATCTTGACATAGGAGCCGAGGTGGTCGCCGGCATCTGAAAAGTGAAGAAATGCATCCTTTTGCATCCCAACGTCGATAAAAGCGGCCCGGATGCCACTCATGACTTTATGAACCCGGGCTATGTAGATGTCGCCGACAGTACGCTGGTTGTCTTCAGATTCTATAAATATTTGTGCCAGCTCTTTGTTTTCGATAAGTGCAATACGGGTTTGTTTGCCCGCAGAGTGTATGATAATTTGATTTTTCATGGATGAGTACAAATTTCTTGCGCACGCCGCCAACGAATCCACTGCCAGTGCCAATTAAAAAGTTGGAGAAGATACTTCTGCAGGATTCCATACAAGCTCTGTACATCTCTGCTGCAGGATGAAGACGGGCGTCATTCAAATTTCTGTTAAAATAGTGGGGCGGAACATAATCAGGTGAGAATTCATCCCGGAATGTCGTTCCATCCGGCTTGCGTCTGAGCGTGCTAAGCAAACAGACAAAAAGCCAAGGTAATAATTGTAAATCCTTAAATATCAACGTGTTAAAAGACTTTTTCACAAAAAGGTATTAATTTTTCAAACCTTGCCTCAATATAGCAGAAAGTTTGTTAAAAATAAGAATACTGTTAATGTTGATTTGTTAACGCAACAACAGCAATTATGGTGTAGACCGGGGTGAATATATACAGGCCGGGATTATGTCCCGCAATCGCGGGTTTACCCTGCGAAAGATAATGAGGGAGCTGACCGGGTAATTACACCCTGGAATTAAGGAGTGAAATACACCCCTGCCAACAGAACACCCCACAAATTAAAGTGCTGAACGCACTTCAATTGCCTCCCCTCTTGGGAGAGCTGCTACTGCCAACCGCCACCGCCACTGTCAACGGCTACACTATTCTCTGACCCACTGACACTGTAGCACTGCTACTCTCCCCCTATTCTCCGGATATTCGCACCGACGGTGTTCAGTTTGTATTCAAGATCTTCGTAGCCCCGGTCCAGATGATAGACGCGCAGCACTTCGGTCTGGCCTTTGGCAACCATTCCGGCCAGGACAAGGCTGACACTTGCCCTGAGGTCAGTACTCATTACCGAAGCCCCGCCGAGGGAATTGCCACCGGAGATATGCACGGTGTTTTTATCCAGTTTCATGGACGCTCCAAGGCGTTTGAGTTCGGGCACATAACTGAACCGGTCAAAATAGATCGTATCGGTCACTTTCGATGGTCCGGCAGCCTGGGTCATCATGGTTGACCACTGAGCTTGCAGGTCGGTCGGGAATCCGGGGTATATGGCCGTTTTTACCGAGACCGGTTTGATGATATCCGGGGCTTTGATATGAATCTTATCGCCTTCAATGCTTAATTTGGCCCCTGTTTTTTTAAACGTATCCGGAAAATGTCCCAAATCCTGCGGATCGGTATCGGTCAGGGTCACTTCCGACTCCGGATGCATGGCCGCGGCAATCATAAATGTACCGGTTTCAATGCGATCGGGGGCATTCCTGAAATCGACACTGTTGAGCTGATCCACTCCCCGGACGGTGAGGATGCCGGTTCCAATTCCGTCGATATCAGCCCCCATTTGTTGCAATGCCTTGCAAAGATAAACGACATCCGGTTCTTTCGCCGCATTATGAATGGTGAATTCCCTTGCTCTCAGAACGGCTGCCAACAACAGGTTGATCGTGGCACCGACACTGCTGGGCTCCAGGGTAAAAGATTTTCCTTCCAGCCGGCGCTCTGCAGTGGCTATCACATAACCTGCTTCCAGCTCAATATTGACTCCCATCGCTTCCATCCCTTTCAGGTGCAGGTCGACCGGCCGGGGCCCCCAGGCACAACCACCCGGCATCGATACTTTTGCTGCCCCCTCGCGCCCCAGCAGGGCGCCCAGCATGTAAAATGATGCGCGCATTTTACGCACCAATTCATAAGGCGCTTCCGTGTGTGCAAGATGGGAAGGGTCGATCGTCAATTCATTTTTCTCTTCATCAAACTGGACATGAGTACCGGTAACCCGGATTACATTGTTGAACGTATAAATATCCTTCAGTTTGGGGATATGTGTGATTTTCGTCGGCCCATCGGCCAATATTGAAGCAGCCATCAGGGGAAGGGCAGCATTTTTTGAACCACTGACCGATATGGTGCCTTTTAATGGGGTATCACCGTTAATAATAAATTTATCCACTTGGTTCTATTTCTATAAGAGGTTGATTTTTCTCGACTGAATCGCCGTTCTGTACATGAATTTCGGTTATAATTCCCGAGGCAGGAGCTTTCAGTTCATTTTCCATTTTCATCGCCTCAAGGATGGCAACGGGGTCGCCAAGCTCCACACTGTCTTTTTCTGTGACCAGCAGTTCCAGGATTTTACCCGGCATGGGAGCACGAACACTGCCAGCCGATGCAGCCGTATCGGTTTGAAAACCCAGGCGTTCAAGCAACAGGTCTTGCTCATCTTTTACTTCTACCTGGTGCCGGACACCGTTCATGGTAAATGAAACGTGATGGCCTTCTCTTTCAACATCATCGATTTTATATATCCGGTACCCGATCCGCAAAATCCGGCGTCCGTTCTCCTGCACAGACCAGGTAACGGGGTAGGTGTTACCGCCAATTGTTGCAGCCGTTATATCTTCGTTAAATGAGACAGTTGAACTGCTGTCATTAAATATTGTTTCAAACTGCATAACCTTGTATCACTTTCAGACCCGATTTCGTTGCCTTGAATGCAAATAATTCCAAATTGTCACTGTCATAAAAAGGAGACACCGACCGGCTGCCGTCTATTTCATACACTTCCACATACCCATGACTGACCAGATTCATCAGGTCGTCGCGAAGCGAGCCGTATGGCATACCCGATTCCTCCTGAACCTGCGAGAACGGTTCGGGGAAGATCAAAAAACTCAACACTTGTTTTTCCGAGGCTGTCAGTTTCATTGTCTTCAGTCAGATTGACACCTTAGGTTGCATGTACCTATTATATACCTGCATGACACCCAATGATGCCGGTTATTCAACTTTAATGTCACCATAACTAATCAGATTATCGTTTCCGTCAAAAATCAATACCCGTTTTAACCCTCTGGCCCCATCCCCGCCATTGCCAAACCTGCTGAGTTCAAGTGCTGAAAACCTGGCAACGATCAACCCGGGCTGAAGCGGATTGCTTGGATCCTGATACACGGACGGGACATGCCCGCCTTCAAACCAAACCATAATATTCAGCCCCCTGACGGCTTCAACTCCTATTACTGTAATTTCAATAGTTACATTCTCGGTGGTTTGTACCGGGTTGGGGAACGCCGGCTGAATCTCCACTAGCCCCTGAAAAAAGGGGGAGATCCTCCAGTCATCCGGATCTACATTACCGGTAAGAGCGCCCGATGCATCCGTTTCGGTGAAACCGGAGGCAGGGCTTAAAGCCTGCCGTTCAAATTCTCGCTGGTCATCACTCCCCGAGCAGCTCACCAGGAAAACCGGCAGCATCAGAAGAAAAAAAAGGATTCCGGAAACGGATAATATGTCTGTTTTGGATAATTGTTTCAAAATCGAAATTCAAAATGCAATTATAAGGTTGATCACAAACCGGGTGTTGATTTCTGAAATTCAATAACAAAAGGCTATATAAATCGTATCTTGAAACCAGCATCATTTGCAACAGTTCACGGCTGTGATGGTTTACCATGTACGGGCAATGATAATGGATTAAACGCAATAAAATTTTACTGATTGAATGATAAAAGTATACGGAATCAAAAACTGCAACAAAATCAGGGATACACGAAAATGGCTGGATGAGAGAAATGTTGAGTATGAATTTGTCGATGTGAAGAAAAATCCGATCCCTGCCGAGTACCTGGCTGACTTTACCGAAAAAGTAGGGCTGGACGTTTTGATTAACCGCAAGGGAATGAAATGGAGACAGTTGGGGCTTGCAAAGAAAGACGTAAGCGACAAGGAACTGTTTGATGAACTGCTTGAGCATCAAACCATGATCAAAAGACCCCTGATTGTAAAAGGAGAAGCCATATTGGTTGGATATGATGAAGATGCCTTTGAAACTTTTATTGATTAATGTTTTTCTGTATTCCCTGCTGATCGCAGAATCTGCAGTCGGGCAATCGGAATTGACTTTTGAGAGAGATGTCCCCCCGAGAACTGAAGAGTTGGTGTCGGTCCATGAGCGGTTTGTTTTCAATGTGAGATATGGATTCCTGAACCTGGGAGAGGTGGAAGTAGAGCTGCTGTCCGATACCACATACCAGGGAAAAGATGTATTGCATATGCGGACCATCATGCGCTCCAATTCGAGGAATCCGCTTATCGGCACACGCGATGTACATTATCAGAATTTTTTCAGCTATAATGATGAGCAGATTTACAGTCATCTCTTTTGGCGGGATGATATGCACGATGAAGAGTTTGAGCGATATAAAATCGAATTCGACCGGGAGGAGCAGAAAGTGCGGTTTTTTGAGAAAGGGGAGCCGGGCGATACGCTCGCGCTTGAAGAGCCGGCAAGTGGTGGTGATATTATCTTCTATTTTGCACGATTGTTTGCAGGCACGGAGAAGTCCTATGAATTGCCTGTTTATATAGACAATGAAAAAGGGTATGTCAGGGCAGAAAACAGTCCCAAAACCGAGGAGAGAAGTTATGATGCATTTTCTGACCCGATTCAAACGTACCTGAGTGAAGGAACGGCCGATATTGAAGGCCCCTTTGGCTTCAGAGGCCGGTTTAAAGCCTGGTTTGCAACCGATGACCTGCGCATACCGGTGGAAGCTCACGTCCGCATCATTTTTGGCAATGTAAAAATACGGTTAATCTCATACGAACAATTAAATGAAAGAACTGAAAGTGGTATTTCAAAGGCTGGAACACGCTAACGGTTTGCAGCTCCCTTCTTATGAATCTGAACAGGCCGCCGGCATGGATATTCGTGCTGCATTGAAGAAGCCTCTTGTACTCGATCCCGGCAAACGGGCTTTGATCCCGACGGGCTTTAAAATGGCCCTTCCGGCAGGATATGAAGCCCAGATTCGGCCACGCAGCGGCCTGGCATACCGGCACGGTATCACCATGCTGAATACCCCGGGAACCATCGATTCGGACTACAGGGGAGAGGTAAAAGTGCTGGCTGTCAACCTCGGCGAGGAGGCCTTCACCATTCAACACGGAGATCGCATCGCCCAAATGGTCATCGCCCCGGTCACACAAGTACGCGTCCGGGAAGAGGAGTCGCTAATGGAAACGAAAAGAGGCGGCGGCGGGTTTGGGAGCACCGGAGTGAGTTGATTTGAACAGGAAACTTCAACCTTACATAGACCTGGTTCGCGGGAATCGCAATTTTCGCCTGCTCTGGCTGAGCCAGGTGATCTCAAATTTTGGTGACTGGTTCGGCATTCTGGCGATCTATGCGCTGATTCAGACCTACAGCGGCTCGGAATTTCTCCTCGGGCTGATCATTGTGGTCAAAATGCTGAGCCTGGCTTTTTTCTCGCCCCTTGCCGGGTATATCACAGACCGATTCAACCGGAAAAGGCTGATGGTCTGGTGTGATTTGCTGCGGGGCCTGATCGTCCTCGGCTTCCTGCTGATCGTCTCATTCGAAACCCTTTGGCTTGCCTATGTTTTAACGGCCCTTCAGATGATGCTGTCTGCCATTTTTCAGCCAGCCAAAACATCATCGATACCGAATGTCACCACTCCGGATGAACTTGTGAATGCCAATATTTTGTCGGCGGCTTCCTGGAGCGTCATTTTTACAACCGGTATGGCAATCGGAGGGCTGGCAACAGCGTGGCTGGGAACGGACCTGGTTTTCATCATCAACAGCATTACCTACTTCTACTCCGGATGGATTATTTACCTGGCCATCGTACCGCAGGCAGAGATGTCGGATCAGGAGAAGAAACGCACCCGGAATCCGCTGGTTGGTATTAAAGAGGGTTTTGTGTACTTGAAGCGCAACAACCAGGTATTGCGGCCGGCCCTTGCAAAGGGAACCATGACGATGTGCCTCGGGGCCTTGGTCTATCTGTTGATCATTGTATCGGAAGATATTTTGATGATGGGAAGTATCGGGCTTGGTTTGCTCTATGCAGCCAGAGGTATAGGAACCGGTATAGGGCCTGTAGTCGGGCGAAGAGTTTTTAAAAACGAACGCAAATGGGTCAAGGCGATGGGCATCTGCATGGTGCTTTGCGGTTTGTTCTACCTGATGGTTGGGTTCACAAATTCGCTGCTATTGATGCTTTTGTTGGTGATGATTGCCCATATGGCATCAGGGGCAAACTGGGTGATGAGTACGGTTTTGCTTCAGCGCAGAACGCCGGATACCTTTCGCGGGCGGGCTTTCAGTACCGAATGGCTGCTATTCACTCTTGCGCAGTCGGTTTCTGTTACTGCGGCGTCGCTGATTCTGGAGTTTAACATCCTGTCCATTGAGCAGACCATCGGACTGTTTGCATTTGTGCTGATGCTGCTTGGCTCCGGGTGGCTTTTGCGGGTGGTTCCCCTGGAGGCCAGTTATACCGGCGAACTGCTGCAAAAAGAAACCGATCGCCAGGGCTACAAGGTGCCCCGGGAAAAAGTGTGATTGAACAGGGGACTTCGTTATTCGAAGTGTTTTCTCTCTTTTTCATAGTCTTCGTCGCTGATCAGGCCCTGCTGCCAAAGCCCGGTCAGATAATTCATTTTTTCAAGCGTACCCGGGTCGTATTCAGGTTCTCTTGGTTTTTGTCGGCTTAGATCTCTTTGCCGTTTCTCTTCTGCATGTACGGCTTCCCGGATCATACCGGCAAGCTCATGCGGATTTTTCATCCCGAATAATTTAATTTGACTCACCGTGGCAGCAAGAGTTACCGTTCCAATCCCGAATTTCTTGTCAGTAAAACTTTGATTGACCGAGATGTCATTGATATCCAGCAAGTCGATTTTCACCGGACTACCTTGTTTGTGCCAGCGAATCAAATCATCGTGGATCTCATATCGATGAGACGTGCGCTTTTTATGCGTCAGCCACAGGATGATCAGGCCCGCACCAAAAAGTGGTATCAGAAGGATGCCAGCCAGGTAATACCAAAAGTAGGCTCGCCAATCGGGCGTAAGTTTGATGTGTCGATCTTTGTTCATATCCAATTCCTTAACGATTCCATATGGTATCTCATTCCATTAAAAACCGGATCTCCCCGATGTAGTTATCGGTTAATCGGAAGTTTTGAGCTTCCGGGCTTTGGCGGGAACAGCTACCCCGTTATAGCAGGAACAACTCCCCCCGCATCGAACCCCGCTCCTTGCACATTGCACATTGCACACTCCCTGTACCTCGTACCTTGTTCCTTGTTCGCTATTCAATATTCAATTGTTCGACATTCATCTTTCGAAACCGGTACCTCGCAAATTCGTGCGATTGCGAAGAAGCCGGGGGACAAAAAATTGTCCGCCGAAAATCTATACAGATACCATGGTTTTTTGTATATTTATCAAATTAAAATGAAATTTTGAACCGAAAATTTTCCGTTGAAAACCTGGAAGTATTTAGTTGCGATCTGGATGACCGTTGTCATTAGTGCCGGTTTTCTGATACGTATTCCACACATCCCTATATTAGAAGAGAGTGCCCGTAACCTCTTTCTTCATGTTCCTATGTGGTTTACGATGATGATTGCATTTGCGATGGCTTTTTATTTCAGCATCAGGTATCTGAATGACGGAAAGCGCATATGGGATAACAAGGCGGAAACGGCCACGGCAGTCGGACTGTTGTTTGGCATCTGTGGGCTGCTGACAGGCTCGCTCTGGGCACGGTTTACCTGGGGAACCTGGTGGACATTCGCTGAACCGCGTATGAACCTTTCGGCGCTGGCTATGCTGATTTTTGTGGCATATTTTATACTCCGGACTGCATTCAACGACGCGGAAAAGCGGGCAAAAATTTCGGCAGTTTACAATATTTTTGGAGTGACAACGATTCCGTTTTTACTCTACATCATACCGAGGCAAATGCCCAGTCTGCACCCTGGCGCAGAGGGTAATCCGGCGTTCAGCGATATGACTGCACCGGAACTCCGGTTGATATTCTATCCGGCTGTGATTGGTTTCATTGGCCTGGCCATGTGGATGATGGATATTTTAAACAGGTATAAGGCAGTTCGCCTGCGAATCGACAAATAGTTTTATATGACCAACGATTTTATACAAGAACCATACAGCAGTGACGTTGACACTCTGACCAAAAGCTACAGCGACCAGTGGGGGGCAATGGATAAAATGGAAGAGGCTTCCGGTTTTGTTCAGTTAATGGCTTCCAACGACCTGATTTTTGTTGTTCTGGGGGTTAGTTTAATCATCTGGTTCACACTGCTTTTTTTCCTGGTCCGGGTTGACCGGAAAGTCACCAAACTTGAAAATGATTTAAACAGTAAAGAAGAAGAATTATGAAGCCAAAACTGATTTTGGGTGTAATATCAATCGTTCTGTTCACATCCCTGCTGATGTACAATTTCGGAACAAGCATCAGTACCTATGTGAATTTTGAGCAGGCTGAAAACAGGACCAGCTCCCATGTGGTTGGCGTCTGGGAGAAAACCGAAGATTACGGTTTTAACAATCAAACCATGCAGTTTTCCTTCCATATGAGGGATGAGGACGACAATGTTCGCCGGGTGATTTATCCCCGGCCAAAACCCAATAACTTCGAACAGGCTACCCAGCTTGTCGTGATCGGTGAGATGAGAAATAATATATTTTATGCCAACGACATGCTTATGAAGTGCCCCTCCAAATACAATGATCCGAATGAAGCTGATTTTATAAGTGCTGAAGAAAACTGATTATGGAAGGAATTCTCGGTAATCTATTTGTCGCCGTTGCTTTTCTAAGTGCATTCGGATCCATGGTTCTCTATGGTCTGGCCGCCTGGAGGGAAGAGTCCAAATTGCTGGAAAAAAGTGCGGACTGGTTGTGGATCAGCAAAGGTGTGTTTACAGTTGCCGCATCTGCCTTGCTTGTCTATCTGATCATGAGCCAAAGGTTTGAATATTTTTACGTATGGAATTATACAAGCAGGGATTTGGTCCAGCTGTATCAGTTTTCCGCACTTTGGGGCGGGCAGGAAGGCAGTTTTATGGTATGGATATTTATGGCCTTTCTGGTCGGCCTGGGGTTGATGGCCTGGACGCGCAAGCCATACAAAAAGCCGGTGATGTTTGTTATGGCTTTAACCCAGGTTTTTTTGATCTCCATGCTGCTCGGCTGGGATATTTTTGGCCTCAAACTGGGCGCTTCACCATTCCGGACCATCGCCCAGGAAATGCCCAACGCTCCGTTTATCCAGGCCAACCCTGATTTTGTACCAGCCGACGGAACGGGTCTGAACGACCTGTTGCAAAGCCCCTGGATGGCTATCCATCCGCCGATCATATTCCTTGGTTTTTCCATGATGACCGTTCCCTTTGCCTTTGCCATAGCTTCGCTGTGGAAACGGGAATACCACGATTGGGTACGGCCGGCACTACCCTGGACACTGGGGGCTAACCTCTCTTTGCTTACAGCCATTTTTCTCGGCGGCTACTGGGCTTATGAGACTCTCTCTTTTGGCGGTTACTGGGCCTGGGATCCGGTAGAAAACGCATCACTCGTGCCCTGGCTGCTCGGCACAGCCGGCATCCATATGATGATCATCCAACGGAAGAGCTCGCGGGCACACAAAGGGGCGATCTTCTTCGCCATTCTTGCCTACATTGCGATTGTATATCAGACTTTTTTGACCCGTTCCGGAGTGCTTGCCGAACAGTCGGTCCACTCGTTTGTGGATCTCGGCCTTTACAACCAGCTTCTGATGTTTATGCTGGTTAGTGCAATCCTCGGGCTGGGCATCTACCTGTACAGGTACAGGGAAATTCCTTCTCCAAAAACAGAGTCCAATATCCTGAGCCGGGAGTTTATGACGTTTACCGGCGGCATGCTCCTGTTTATTATGGGTTTTGTCATCATATTGGGGACAAGCTCCCCGATTATCGGCCGGTTGTTTGTGGAAAACCCGACTCCGCCTGAAATACAATTTTACAATAACTGGAGTATGCCGATTGCCATGGTGATGGCCGTTCTGACGGTTATCGGGCAGTATTTGTTTTGGAAAAAACACGACTGGGAGTCGCTTGCCTCAGCCCTGATCACCCCGCTGCTGCTTACGTCGGTGGCAGCCATCCTGAGTATTGTGCTCGGGGACGTCAGGAATATCTATTATATGATTTTCATTTTCGTGGCCTGGTTTACCGTTATTGGCAACGGAGCCATGATGCTGGACCTGGCAAGAAAAAACCCGAAAATGATCGGTGGTCCACTTTCACACATTGGGTTTGGCACCCTTTTGTTGGGTATACTTGCATCCTCGGCATATAATGAAAAGCTACTCGATCAGCGCATGCAGAATTATAATAATATGGTTGCGGCCGGAGAGGTTTATGACGAACAGGGATTCCCGGTTCGCGAGAAAGCTGAAACATTCATGCTTGAACTCAATCAGCCGAAATTGGTTGCTAACCGGTATATGGTCACTTACGAAGGATATAAAATAACCAATCATCCGCGGCCGGATCAGCAGCAATACAGGATCCGGTTTGAGCCGGTTGACGGTGGCAGGACTTTTTATATGACTCCGGATGTCTATCCCATGCAGACTTCATCAACCGCCGATAATATTGAATGGTCGGTCGAACCACATGTACGTACCGGGTTGACGAGTGATATCTATCTGTATGTGGCCGGCAGTGCTTATGTGGAAGAGCGCAACCAGCGTATCAGGGACCGGAGAAATATAGAACCGGTAGCCGGGCCAAACGGCACGGAGATGATGCCGGAGGTGGAAAGCGACGGACCACAAAAAATTAAATTCAAAAAAGGGGAACCTGTTGAAATTGGTCCCTACACGTTTACGTTTAAAGATTTCAGGCCTGCTGATGAAGAAAGCCTGCCAGACAACACTGTAATCGGTGTGCGTTCACTGATCGAAATTTATCACAAACCGACCGACAGTGCATATGAAGTAGAACCGCTCTTTGCGGTTTATACCCAGGACGGTCAAAGCTGGACCTACTCACCGCCACTGGAAGTAGAACGGTTTGGTTTAAATGTGAGTTTTACCAGCATCAATCCGGATGAAGACAATATTGAGATATCATTTGAAGGGTTGCAGGATGAGTATGAAGAGGATTGGGTGGTGATTGTCGCAGAGAAGAAACCTTTTGTCTCCGTGGTCTGGCTGGGAACATTTCTGCTGATGGCTGGATTTAGCGTGTCAATTTTGCGACATTGGTCACGTGAAAAGAATACGAAAGAATAACAAATTCCTGCTGCTGTCAGTAATTGTATTTGTTACTGGATTCAGTGAAAAGTCCATTGCACAAAAGGACCCGGGCACAGCCTTGTGGAAGTCAATGATAGTGCCGGGTTGGGGCCACTACTACATTGACAGTGACAACTGGACACGCGGCAAATATCACCTTGCCTCAGATGCCATTCTATTCCTTTCCTATTTCGGTTTGGATGCCAGGTCTTCCAACCTTCAAAGTCAATCTTATACCCTTGCAAATCTGCGTGCAGGTATCGATCTGCAGGATCGAAGCCGGACATTCAGGCTGGCGGTCGGGGATTTTCCCGATTTACAAACGTATAATGACCACCTGCTCAGGACCCGTAACTGGCACCGGTTGATCGATGATGTGCCGGAGAACCGGTGGAACTGGTCGGCCGAATCCGACAGGAGGGAGTATCGGGATCTTCGGCAAACATCAGACAGAACCCGGCAGCAATTGCCGGCCATTATCAGCCTGCTGGTCGTGAACAGGGTGATCAGCGGATTGAGTGCATTTGTGAGGGCAAGAGATATGGCCAACCCGCCCGAGGCCAGAATTATACCTGTCAGTGATAGTTATGGAACAGGGTATACCGCCACTATTTCATTCAGATTTTAACCAATGCCTCGCTGGAAACTGACAATAGAGTTTGACGGAACGCATTTTTCAGGGTGGCAGCGTCAGCAGAAAGGCAGAACTGTACAGGAAGAACTGGAGTTGGCTTTAAGTACTTTTTGCCGGAAAGAAATTGAAGTGTCCGGGCAGGGAAGAACCGACAGCGGGGTGCATGCCGAAGACCAGGTGGCACATGCTGATATACCCGGCGCAGTGGATCCGGACAGACTTCTCTCGGCAATGCGGGGTTTGCTGCCGGAAGATATGGCAGTCATTGACGCAAAAGTCGTGGAGGCTGAGTTCCATGCCAGGTTTGACGCGCAATCCCGCCTGTACAGATATCAGATTGCAACCCGTCCGGTGCCAATGAAGAGAAAATTGCACTGGATGTTGCTTACACCGTTTGATGAAGATATTCTGCACCGGTGTGCAGAGTTGGTCATGGGGGAACATGATTTCAGAAACTTTGCAAAAGAAGAAAAACCCACCGAGCATGTCAGCAGCACCGAGTGTACGATAACCACCTCGTATTGGGTCAGTGAGCAGGATATCTGGATTTACAAAATTGAAGGAAACCGGTTTCTTCGTCACATGGTTCGCAGGATTGTGGGGAGTACGATGATGACTGCCACGGGAAGAATGGAGATGGATGCGTTCAGAGAGCTTCTGGATGGGAAACACGTGCATAGAAAAGGCCACTCTGCTCCGCCCGAAGGGCTGATTCTGGAAAAAGTGCTCTATTAGTGAGATTGCACCTGTTTCATACAACTGACTTAGCAAGGGGCAAGGGGCAAGGAGCAAGGAGCAAGGAGCAAGGAGCAAGGAGCAAGGAGCAAGGAGCAAGGAGCAAGGAGCAAGGAGCAAGGAGCAAGGAGCAAG
>SKRC01000184.1 GCA_007118695.1 Balneolaceae bacterium
AGATCTTTCACATTGATCACTTCCAGGTGATTGGTGCCCTGAACATTCGGGCAGATTTCCCCGTCGCGCAGCGTAACATATGCATAGTCGCCTTCCACCACTACCGGGTCGCAGGCGGTTGCATGGCGAAATATTGAGAGCTGTTTGGGGGATGACGGGTTGCTGAGATTGTATATATACATGGAATTGGCCGAACCGATAAACAGATTTTCATTGTAAGGGAAAATGGTTTCGATCAGCCAGCCGACATTCTGTTTGTCGTGCATCACAGGATCGTCATTGGAAATTTCGAATGTAACCAGGCTGCTCCAATCCACGACGTAGAGATACTCCCCTGTGATGGCAAAGCGGGCCATGGAGCCGCCCAGGCCGGCCGATTCCGATCGGCCACCGCTGGCATCGGTGGACGCCATACCGGAGTTAAAATTTCTAACTCCACCAAAAAATCCACCACCCCACATACCTCCGCCCAACCTGTTGCAGTCACCGCGGCACACCTCTGTAACCTCAACCGGCTCCCAGTCGATTACAACTCCTTTGGAGGAGTCCACTTCCCGGTATGGGAAACCGCGAACCTGGGAATGTGTCATCTGAAAAACATCGGCTTTTCGGCTGATCAATTCGGGGTTGTTGAAGTCCGAAATATCGAACACGAGCAGATCGTTGGCTGAATCCGCATATAACCGGTTGCCCCGGACGGCCATATCCTTGTTGGCCGGGATATTGATAAACCCGACAAATTGCGGTGATGAGGGAATCTGGTTGTCGATGATGTGAACGCCTTCGTTGACCTCGTTCACAAACAGGTAGTCATTATATAAAAAGATCTTGCCGGGCTCTTCCAGGTCCCGCGCTTCTTCAAGGCGTGCAGCTTCAAGAAACTCTTCGGTCGACATATAGACCGGTTCATATTCAGTCCAGGTTACCGTTTGCAGCCGCTGGTCATCACAGGAGGTAACAAACAGCGATGGTATCATAAAAATGAACAGCAACAGACACGCTTTTGCCGGGATGGATTTACCCTCACGATATCGGGAAAGTTGAACTCGTTTTTTCATATCGGAAATGGTTTTGATGTTCTGAAAAACACTGACTCTGTACCTGTTACACATTCACCAGGCGGCATACCTAATGTTTTCTCATTTTTTTTAGATCTGTCCCCGGGATAAGCATTCTATGTCGATCCGCTTTCATAATGCAGGTGCAGCAGCAAGTTTGTCAGCCCGCATGTCAAGAACGGGAACTGCGGGATGGGGTGAGACATAACCGGAAATTGCTTGTCCACCATAAAATGAGTAATGCAAAGAGTTATTGCCGTTGCAGTGTGTCCCGCACCGGCTGATGGGTCAGTAAGCCTGCCATGCATGAATTTATGAAGCAGGGCCTGGTTGGAATTTATCAAACAGAACCCGTTTGGTTCTATGAAGAAGTGCACGTTGCATATAATCAAAGCTGCAGAAACTGTGATCACCCGCAGCGGATGTGAATCAAATGCGCATGTGTTTATAAAAATTGATATTCTCCTGAGGCAGTTAAAAGCAATTAAATTCCAGGTTCCAATTGAATTCAGATAGCTACTATCGTACAGAGACAGATCCCAACCTTGACCGCGCCAGGAAAGTTCTCAGCCGGATATCGGTCAGGCAGTTTGTCTTTGTTGGATTTTTTCTTCTGATCATCTCCACCATGGTTGCCGTGATGATCGCCGGTGAAGAGGCGGATAATGTTGAGCAGATTTTGATCATCGCTTCGCTAGGCGCCATCGCTCCCCTGCTCCTTTGGTTGTGGCTCAAATTCCGCCGTCTGCAGGTTCCGGTGTTATCGCTATTCAGCAAGTCCCGGTTTTCAGCAAACGAGCTGCTCTTGGTGATCCCTTTGATCCTGTTCACCCTCGGGCTTTTTTCAAGCCTGCTCACCCTTGCCGCTTTTCTTGACCCAAATCTCTTCGAGATGATCCAGGGGTTTCTTGATAACGATTTTATGCTGATCACGGAAGACACCGGCCTGTTAATGATCCTGGGTATCATCCTGCTTGTGGGTATCATCGGGCCGTTCTTTGAGGAGGTCGTTTTCCGCGGGCTGATGGTTGAGCGGCTGGGCGCCAAATACGGCTATAGCGGAGCGGTGATCTTTTCCTCGGTTCTTTTCGGCGTTCTTCATATCGACGTGTTCGGGGCCACCCTGTTCGGGTTTGCCATGTGCCTGCTCTACCTGAAAACCGGCTCCCTGCTGGTTCCCGTTCTGATTCATATGATTAATAATCTGCTGGCGATCCTGATGGTGTACGGCTCCTATCAACTGGATTTGAGTGTGATTAGAAGCGCAGAATTTTACCAGCAGTATTGGTGGTTCTGGTTCCTGCTGCTGGCAGTCTCAACCGTATGGCTGATGCGTTATATCATCAGCCACTGGAAGCTCGTCTACGAGAAAGAGCCGGTGTCTCTGAAACGGGAACCCGAACAGCCGGAAACCGAGATCGGTGAAGGATAAAAATTGGCGGAAGGCAGAATCAGTAGAAAGATGAAACCGGCAAAAGCCTGGAAGCTGAATCTGCGAAAACCCCTCAAAATGAAGTGCTGAACGCACTTCATTTTTCTCCCCTGAAGGGGAGATAGTTGTGACGCGTTCAGCGTTACAACTTGAGGGGTGTTCGTCAAAAATGGCTTGGATTAAAAATCCCAGGTTCAAAACTCCTCCCCTTGTTCATATCCCCCTTCTCCACTTCCACTGATCAATATTGCTCTTATTCAATGGAACCCGGCAACCCCGTATCTACTGCTCCGGCAAGGCAAATGCCACGTAGGTATCCCCGGACTTGGTTCCCATCTTGCCGCCGCCGGCTGCGATCACCACATACTGGCGGCCGTCGATCTCATACACGGAGGGAGTGGCATATCCGCCGGCCGGAAGATCGGTCTCCCAGAGCAGGTCGCCGGTCTGTTTATCGAAGGCCCGGAATTTTTCATCCTGCGTTGCTCCGATGAACAGCACCCCGCCGGCGGTCACCACCGGCCCGCCATAGTTTTCCGTACCGGTTTGCGGGATACCCCGTTCGGTCAATTCTTCGAATTCGCCCAGACGTATTGTCCATACAAATTCTCCGCTGTTCAGATCAATGGCATTGAGAGTACCCCAGGGCGGTTTGACGGCCGGATATCCATCCGGATCAAACCACCGGTTGTAACCGGTATGCGTGTAGAGCACCTGCGGAGCCCTTGACATATCGATTTGGACAGGATCGGTAACGGGCGCCTCCGGATCTTTGAGATGATTGACCAGCGCATCCACTTCGTCGTTGGAAAGATGCCCGAAAGGCGGCATCACACCCCGACCGTCTTTAATTACATCACGCAACTCATCATCGCCCATACGCTCCCCGACATCCGTAAGCTCAGGCAGGCCGCCACGCGGATCCCCCGCACGGTCAGCGCCATGACAGGCAGCACAGTTCAGGGCATAGATCCGCTCGCCCCGGGAGACCGGTTCTTCACCCTCCTCGTCAATCGGCACCATTTCAAGAATCCAGGGCATCTCATTGGCATTCACGTACAAGATTCCTGTTTCCGGATCAAAAGCCGCTCCTCCCCACTCAGCACCGCCATCAAAACCGGGAAAAATCAGCGTCCCTTCTGTGCTGGGTGGATCCCACATGTGATCGGTACGGATCTCCCTGAAGCGCTCAAGCAGTTTTTCGTGTGCCCCGGGTGTGATATCGGAGATATCATCTTCGGTGAACCTCTGGCGTACAAAAGGTTCGGGTTTGACCGGGGCCGGCTGGGTCGGCCAGGTCTCCTCGCCCTGCAGATCCGAGGGAGGCGCTTCCACTTCTTCGATTGGAAAGAGTGATTCGCCCGTCTCCCTGTCGAATACAAAAACATAACCGGTTTTGGTGACCTGTGCCACCGCATCGACGGTCCGGCCGTCTCTTTCAATGATGACCAGGTTTGGGGCGGCCGGCGGATCGTAATCCCAGATATCGTGGCGTACAAACTGGTAGTGCCAGATTCGTTCGCCGCTGGATGCATCCAGGGCCAGCAGTGACGTGCCGAACAGATTTTTACCGATCCGGTCGCCACCGTAAAAATCGTGCCCGGGAGATGCAACCGGTACATAGACGATCCCCCGCTCTTCATCCAGGCTCATGCCCGGCCAGCTGTTGGTGTTGCCGACCCGGGTCCAGGCGTCCTCCGGCCAGGTGTCGTAGCCGTATTCACCCGGGTAGGGGATCGTCCGGAAAACCCATTCGATCTCACCGGTTCGGGTATTGAAGGCCCGGATGTGTCCCGGTGCCCTGTTGAAAACCCTGGATCCGTATATCAGCAGATCTTCGTGGATGATCCCCGGTGAAGTTGCGGTCACCGAAATGTCTAAAGCGTCGCGGTCCAGGCCGATGGCAAAGTCGAGTGAGCCGTTTTCACCGAAATCTTCCGAAGGCTCTCCGGTATCGGCGTTGATGCTGTAGAGTCTTGAACCGGCGACATAATAAATGCGGTTATCCCCCTCGCCATCACTCCAGTAGGCCACCCCGCGATTCACGCCCCGTGAGCGGGGTTCCTGCCCTTCGAACGGGTCGAACATCCAGATCAGTTCACCGGTATCGGCTTGCAGGGCAAAGGCTTTTTTGAGCGGGCTTGTCCCGTAGAGGACACCGTCGATGATGAGCGAATTTACCTGGATCTCCGTTCGCTCCCCCTCGACCAGGTCGCCGGTGGAAAAAGTCCAGGCCACTTCGAGCTCATGCACATTATCAACATTGATCTGATCCAGCGAGGAGTACTGCGTGGCCGATTTGTCACCCAGGAAGGAAGTCCAGGTGCGGTACTCTTCCCTGTCAAGGGGATCGGGCTGCTCTACCTGGCTTTCGCAGCTGATCAGGCTGCCGGACAAGAGAATCAAGCAAAAAGGCAGGAAAACATGCATCGGGTAACTGAATGGAGGCATCGGGAGCAATTGAGATTTATATTTTGAATACATGTACAATTTCAGGTGGACAGAAGCTGATAGGTGAATGGCTGTAATGTTAATTTCACCTGATGGTTGAATTAAATTAAACAGATCGGGTTTTGCAATAAAAGATTGGCAATTCTATGTACATGTATTATGCTATATGATAAGTATTAGAGCGAAAATGAATCCAATACAATGAAAGTGGACATAAATTGTTTGTTCTGATGTAGTTGCAGGAAATCGTCAGCCCGGAGCAGTCACGTTATGTTAAACCCAAAACCCACTGATCGAAAATGAGTGATATCAATCAAAAACCGCCCGTTGCCGCCATTGCCACTCCCGTCGGAGAGGGTGGGATAGCTGTGATCCGGGTGTCCGGGAAAGGCGCCATCGGGAAGGTACAAGAGTGCTTCAGGGGGAAGGACCTGACCAAAGCAGAGACCCATACGGTCCATTTCGGTAAAATTATCAAAAAAAATGGCGATGTTGTCGATGAAGTGCTGGCCACGGTCTTTCGCAGCCCGAAATCCTATACGGGGGAAGACACCGTGGAAGTATCGTGCCATGGTGGCGTACTGGTTACGCAGGCCGTGCTGGAGACGATTCTGGACACCGGGGTCCGTTCGGCAGAGCCGGGTGAGTTTACCCAGCGTGCATTTCTGAACGGCAAACTGGAGCTGAGTCAGGCTGAGGCTGTGGCCGACCTGATCCATGCCAAAAGCATCAAGGCGGTGGATGCCGCTCATCAGCAGCTGGAAGGGCGGCTGGGCGAACACATCAAAAAATTCCGCCAGCAGATTATCGACGCCACTGCGATGGTGGAGCTGGAACTCGA
>SKRC01000208.1 GCA_007118695.1 Balneolaceae bacterium
AAAACCTGGCCAACTTTTTCTTCTCCAATTTCCCACCTGTTCATATCGTACAAACGCAACCCTTCAAAGGCCAATTCAACTACGCGTTCGTTTCTAACAATGTCTCTCAATTCTTCCTGTGTCAAGTTATCACCAATCGGTGGCATTTCAACACTGGGTCTGCCGCGAACTTCATTGATCGCATCATAGACTGATTGATCCAGTTCACCCAGTTCGATTTTGGCTTCCGCATACATCAGCAAGACGTCTGCATACCGGATGAGAATCATGTTTATGGATCCATCACTTGGATTGCCTGAATCATTTTCATAATCCACCCACTTTTTAAGGTTATACCCGTGCTGGGTAGACGCCTCAGTGGAGTTCACACGATCGGCAGTCGAACTGCTTGGCCGGGAGTCATAGGTACTGTTTCCTATCGGCTGTCCTGTATAAAAGACGGTAAAATCCCATCGTGGATCAATATTTTCATATGGGTCATCTGGATTTTGAGGTCCGTTAAACTCATATTTCTGATAGAGTTTATGAATCGGTTCAACAATTGAATTCCCACCTATGGAGGATGCTGAATAGGCAAATGCATTATACGTATTACCTCCGGTCTCGTATTGCCTGTCGAAGATGACTTCCTGGGAATTCTGTCCTTCATACATAAACAGGTTTCCATAATTGGGATATAGCTCATAGATGCCCATATCGATCACCGCCAGGGCTGCATCTCTGGCAACTGTCCAGTTACTGTTTCTCAATGCAATTCGGGCTTTTAGTGCATGAGCAGCACCCAAAGTTGCTCTGCCAACGTTATTTGAACTATAACCCGGTGGCAGTGACCCCGAATTGATTATACCGTCCAGTTCCTGGATTACAAAATTAACAACGTCATTTCTGGCAGTTCTACCCACATGCTCGGTAATTGGGATTGGTTCGGTAATCAAGGGAACATCACCCCACAAACTGGTAAGTTGTGTATAGTAATATGCACGCAGGAACCTGGCCTCGGCTTCAATTCTATTCAACACATCCGGATCACCAATTTGTACAGTCCCAACATTGGCAATCACATCGTTAGCTTTTCTGATGCCTCGGTAGTAGCGATTCCAAATACCTGTAATTGCACTGTTAGAGGCTACGATATTGCCGGCAGTAACATCGTGTAATGTACCGGGGCCAGAACCAGCCCGATATGCAATATCTGTTACACCATCCAGTTGCTTAACCATTGTAAGGTCGTCCAACTCTGCATATGCAGCCATTAATGCAGCATCTGCATCACTGGCGCGCTGCCAGAATATCTCTTCCGATACTGCCCCGGTCGGAAGGATATCCAAACCATCCTCACAACCGAGAAACACCGTCATACTTACTAATATACCTAAGGTAAAAAATATACTTTTTTTCATAATAAGACTCATGGTTTTATCGATGATTAAAATGTTACATTCAGACCAATGCTGACTTTCTTGGCATGAGGAAAGAACTGACTTCTCCCACGAGGAGTCTCAGGATCAAACAATTCCGTCGGGGTAAAGGTCAGCAGATTTTCACCGGATACATATACCCGAAGATTTCTCACAAACTGCTCCATTGGGATGGTATATCCCAGCTGAATATTCTTCAGTCTCATATACTTTGTATCCTGAAGCCAGAAATCTGTCTCTTCAAGGTTCCAGGTATTTCCGGTTATCACTCTTGGCCAGGTTCCGTCCGGATTTTCGGTCGGATGATATCTTTCTCTGACCATTTGGGCAGGAATGAAATTCTGCCAGTTTGGTCCTTCATTTAATGCACCATCAAGAGTATGGAATTGCCGCAAGACACCTTGCCAGAACATTCCAAAATCAAATCCTCTGTATGAAGCACTGAAATTGATACCGATTTCATATCTGGGATCTTCATTTGCCATAATATAGTGATCACCTTCCGGGTATAAAGCTGCTGTAAGTGCACCATCTCCCGTCAGATCTTCATAAATGATATCGCCTATATCCGCATTTGGACTGATCTTGGCAGGATAGTTATCAAGGTCTTCCTGAGTTCTGTAAATACCGGGGGACCGGAATCCTCTCAGAGAATTAATTGAATGGCCCACTGCCCAAACGGTAAATTTATCGGGATAAAATGGACCTTGTCCACTCAGGCTTTCAATTTTATTAACTGCATCTGATAAATTGACGCCAATTGAATACTGAAATTGATCATGTGCTCTTGGCGGGCTCCGGAAGTTAACGCCGACTTCCCAGCCAATATTGGAAACTTCTCCGGCATTTTGTGTTGGAGGACTAACACCGATCGTTGCAGGAATTGGCAGATTCAATAAAATATCACTGGTATAATTCCAGAAATATTCAGCTACTACCTCAATCCTGTCATCAAGAAAGCCCATATCAAGACCAATATTGGTCATGGTTGTGGTTTCCCAGGTAAAATCGGGGTTACCGGCACTGGTAACTGCCGCAGCAGGAACTATGTTACCATTAAGTTGATAGAAGAGCCCAAGATTGTAATTATTTAAATGATTAAAGAGCCCGGCTCGTTCATTCTGGCTGATACGCTCATTGCCCAACTGTCCCCAGGAAGCACGCAACCGCAGATTACTGAACAAATCAACATCCTGCATAAACGATTCACTGGAAATTCTCCAGCCAGCTGAAAAAGATGGAAAGAAACCCCATCTGTTTCCTTCAGCAAACCTGGATGAACCATCATACCTGACATTCGCCTGTAATGAATATCTGTCATCATAGGAATAGTTAAACCTTCCAAAGAATGATCTCACTCTCCATTCATCTTTAAAACAGGACCCGGTAAAGTTACCGGAATCATTAAAAGACTGACAAGTTCGCTGATTACCTGCATCACCGGCAGATAATAATCTGAGATCATTATTGAAAAACCCACTGCGTGCAGCCGATGACTGGGTAGCCTTGGTATGGATCTCTTCATAACCAGCCAAAGCTCCAATGTTGTGCACACCATATGAATCGGTGAAATTCAAAAAAGCTCGCTGGCTCTGTTCATTTCGGTTGTAATTGCCTTCTTGCAGAGTATTGGTAGAAAACCAGCCACTTGCTGCTACCGGCTCACCGGTAACATAGTTGATCATACCATTACGCGACTCTCTAAACACCGTTTCAGTGGTTGATGTATTGTTAAGGGTCAAATCTGCCTCAAGGGATAAAACATCATTAATCTGATAATTTACTCCAACCGTACCGACAATATCATCGCTGTCTCTTAAAGTTTCACCGCTGTTTGCCATGATATAAGGGTTCCACTGTCCAAACAGCAAATCACCAGTAGCAGGCAACCCGTCTGGATAACTCATCACCATATCCCTGTTCATGTGCAAAGCAGCTTGAGTTATTCGCTGAGCTGTAAAACCGGGGCCGCTTACATTTCTGTCTCTATAAAGCAGATTTGCCTTAACAGTCAGATCATCACTTAAAAACAGATCGCTGTTTATACGTAATGATGTTCGACGGTTATTGAAATTCTGCATGACACCGTCAGTATCAAGATGACTGATACCGGCAAACAATCTCCCGTGTTGGCCTCCGGTTGAGATCGATAATTCATGGCTTTGTTCAAGGGCATTGTCCTGAAAAATCCCTGATTCAAAATCAGCAAATGGATATTGTAATGGGTTTGTACCCTGAAGAACATTCGAAATATACTCTTCACTGAAAAACGGAGAACCACCAGCTGCAACATCCGCTTCATTTCTCAGTCTCATCCAGCTTTCTTTATCAGCTCCTTCCGGGAAAAAAAGACGATTCTGGACAGATGCGTAAGTATTATAATTGACTGTTACACCCGCTTCAGTACCACGTTTGGTTGTAATCAAAATAACACCATTAGCAGCACGTGAACCATAAATCGCTGCTGATGCTGCATCTTTCAAAACGGTAATATTTTCAATATTTGAAGGTTCAACTGAAGACAGAGACTGCTCAACTCCATCAACCAATACAAGCGGATTCGGGTTATTCAATGTACCGGTTCCCCGAATTCTTGTAACGGCACTCTCCTCACCCGGCTGTCCACCCTGATACTGAATGGTAAGACCCGGAGTCATACCCTGTAATGCGAGAGCTGTATTACTGAGTGTTCTACGCTCAATATCAGCTGCTGAAACTGTACTTACAGCTCCCGTGATATCAGCTCTTCGTTGTGTACCAAAACCAACAACAACCATTTCATCCAGCAGGGCCACATCCGCTTCTAAACGTACATCCAGCCGATCGTTGATATGTTGCGATGTAATCGTTATTGTCTGAGATACATAGCCGATGTAGGAAAAAACCAGTTCAACACCCGGCCCATCCACAGTCAAACTGTACTCTCCGGACATATTCGTTGTGGTTCCTGAACCAGTTCCGGCAATCAAGATATTTACACCCGGCAGTTGCTCTCCGGAATTGGAATCTGTAACGGTACCCACTACCGTACCTGATTGTGCCATTGCAGCTGACGAAAGCCACAACAGCAAAATTGGAATCATTAGTAACTTTTCTTTCATAACTTTTTCCTCAAATAGTAAGATTTAACATATATGGTTTGCTTACATACAGTGAATTGAAAAGAATAACATATGGTTTAGATATTATTGCGAATATTTAAACCTGCTAACAATACGGAATAATTAACTAATTTCAACAAAAAAAAGAGAAGCAACCTGCTTCTCAAAGTCTTACTCCTGTGAAGAATTGTATTTACTTTTTACTTGTAATTATTTGATTTAAAAAAACTTATTCTCTCAATGAGTCAGATTTGAAAATTGAATAGCAATAACCTTTTTTAAATTATTTTTACTGTTAACAGTTTTCCGGAGAGCGTATCTCTAATAATAATATCCATTACTTCCATAAATCTACAACAGACTTCACTAAAGTTTATTCATACTGGTAGCAAGTGTCGATGAGTGCCAATTCCCTCTATGCTATAATTTTTGCCGATGGTTAACACTTTTCTCATTGTATTTCATCAGATGTGCCGGTTGGTTCAAACAGTTCGTACGGCAACCGGCATGGCTATTGGAAGTCAGATTCGAGAACTGATTAACTTTTTTCCCCCTTAATAATAAAGGCATCTGTGTCCTGCATTTTTAAATATACAGGACACAGATGCCGGATTCTTTTGTTCGTTTTTTCAATCACCAGGACATATAGAAATTTAATATCCCGGATTTTGGTCAGCTCCGGATATCGCACTGTTGGCATTCACTTCAGACTGAGGAATCGGCCACAGATGGTGATGCTCCTGAAATGTTTGCGAACGGCCGATATTCCACAGAAAGACTTCACCGGTTTCAAGATTTTCGTAATGTGCGCCTAACTTGGGCCCGGTAATCGCTTCTACTCCGATTCCCCACCGGTGTATATCGAACAGGCGCAAACCTTCAAAGACAAATTCACGACCCCGTTCATCAATCAGATAATCCATTAAGGCATCTGCATCCGGATGAGTTGCTGAACTAATAGGATCCAATTCAACTGTAGGCCGTTCACGGACTTCATTGATTGCATCATAAACGGACTGGTCGATCTCACCCAATTGTACTTTTGCCTCGGCATACATAAGAAGAACATCGGCATAACGTATGTGAATGAAATTGATAGAACCTCTGCCCGGATCATCTCTGTCATTTTCAAAATCAACATATTTTTTCATGTTATAGCCGAGTTCGGTGGCTGTTTCAGTGACATTTGCCGCATCCGGACTTCCTCTTTGCGGATGCGAGTCAAAGGTTCTGCCGTCGCCAATTGGACTGCCCG
>SKRC01000053.1 GCA_007118695.1 Balneolaceae bacterium
AAAAACGGGTATGGTTTTTTGTTTGATGATTTCAGTGTCAAAGAAGCGATGGAATCAATTCGGCGTGCAGTTGATTTTTATACAAAGGACAAGCAGTTTTCAGAAAACAGGAAAAAACTGATGAAACTCGATTTTTCCTGGGAGAAGGCTTCAGAGCAATACGAAAAATTATATCAACAAATAACTTAAAAAAAGTGTGGGAGTAGAAATGGATTCATCTGTCATGTCAATTATACTTGGTGGTGGACGGGGAACACGATTGCATCCGTTAACAAAACACCGGTCGAAGCCGGCCGTGCCAATTGCCGGGAAATACCGGTTGGTTGATATCCCGATTTCCAATTGCCTTAATTCCGGTTTCCGGCAGATTTTTGTGCTGACTCAATTCAACTCTGCATCCCTGAACAGGCATATCAAAAATACCTACAACTTTGATGTATTCAGCAGCGGGTTTGTTGATATATTGGCGGCAGAACAGACGCCCAAAAGTCAGAATTGGTTCCAGGGAACAGCCGATGCGGTGCGCCAGTCGCTGCATCATCTCCGGAATCATTCCTACGAATATGTGCTGATCCTGTCCGGCGACCAGCTCTATCAGATGGATTACAGGGCGATGATTGAACAGCACAAGAAGAACAAAGCGGAACTGACCGTTGCCACCATACCGGTTATAGCGGAGGAAGCCACCGAGTTTGGTATTATGAAAACCAACAAGAGAGGCCGGATCGAAAGTTTTGTGGAGAAACCGGACGCCTCGGAACTCAATAAATGGCGATCTGAGACGCCGGAAAAGTTTGCATCACAGGGGAAAAACTATCTTGCATCCATGGGGATTTATGTCTTCAACAAAGAGACCCTTGACAGGCTTTTTGATGAGAATCCGGAAGGGACGGACTTTGGAAAGGAATTTATTCCCAAAGAAATCGACAGTGGCGGAAAAGTGTACAGCTATGAATTTGGCGGTTATTGGACGGATATAGGTACCATTAAGTCCTTTTTTGATGCCAACCTGGAGCTGACGCAAACCCTGCCCTCATTCAATCTCTATGACAATGAAAAATATATTTATACCCGTGCCCGGTTGTTGCCGGCATCCAAGCTGATGGGGACAACTCTTGATTATACGGTCGTTGCCGAAGGGTGTATCATTTCGGCGAGTCGTATTGCCCACTCGGTAGTCGGGATCCGGGCGAGAATTGGCAAGGGCACCACGATCGAACACTCCATCGTTATGGGTAACGACTATTTCCCGACCGGTGAAGAGCTGCAAAAAACCTCGAGTGAAATTCCGACTATTGGCATTGGGGACCGGTGTTACATCAGCAATACAATTGTTGATAAAAACTGCCGGATCGGAAACGATGTGCGTATTGTCGGTGGCAGTCACCTGGAAGATGGCAAGTACGATAAACACTACGTGGTCGACGGGATTGTCATTATACCAAAAGGTGAAGTGATTCCGGACGGGTATAGTATTTAATCCGCTTAATCTTTGATTAGATCCCGGAATTCTTTTTCGCTCAAAATGGGGATGCCCAGTTTTTCGGCTTTTTCGTATTTGCTTCCGGGGGAATCTCCGGCCAGCAGGTAATCGGTATTTTTGCTGACCGATGTAGTGGTCTTGCCGCCATGTTTTTCAATCAATTCGGATGCCTCAGATCGGGAAAGTGTGGGAAGTGTTCCGGTTAATACGAATTTTTTACCTTCCAGTTTTGAAGAAAAACTCTCCTTTTTTTCCCCCTCAAACTGCAGGCCGGCCTCTCTGAGTTGTTCGACCATCTCTCTGTTCTTGTCAATCTCAAAAAATGCAGCGACCGACTCGGCTATTTTAGGCCCGACAGAATCAACGGCAATGAAATCCTCAAAGTTTGCATTCATGACTTCATCGACGGATCCGAAATTAGCTGCCAGGTCCCTGGCTACGGTTCTTCCGACAAACCGGATTCCCAAAGCGTAAAGAACCCTGTCGAGGGGTTGTGATTTGCTCATTTCAATTGCTTCGATGAGATTTTGAGCACTTTTTTTCCCCATTCTTTCCAGGGGGACAAGCTGCTCAGGCTTGAGACTGTACAGGTCGGCAAAAGTTTGAATGAGTCCTTCAGCAACAAGCTGATCCACAACGGCTTCACCCAGCCCTTCGATATCCATTGCATCGCGGGAGGCAAAGTGTACAATCCGTTCTTTCACCTGAGGAGGGCATTCCGGGTTCATGCACCTCCACGCTACTTCCCCCTCAAATTTGACCAGTTTCTCATTACAGGCCGGGCAGTTTGCCGGCATTTTGAAGGGTTCCGGGCGTCCGTCACGGTCGGGATTGACAACATTGATCACCTGGGGAATGATTTCCCCCGCTTTCTCCACGACGACCGTATCACCTGGCCTGATGTCCTTGCGATGGATTTCATCTTCATTGTGAAGGGATGCCCGCCTGATTGTGCTGCCGGCAAGCTGAACCGGTTTCAGCTCTGCAACGGGTGTGATTGTACCGAGGCGTCCAACCTGGAGTGAGATATCTTCAATAACAGTTGTGGCCTGTTCGGCTTCAAATTTGTAAGCAATAGCCCAGCGAGGGGCTTTTGCTGTATATCCGAGTTCCGTCCGGAATATATCTTCATTGACTTTAACGACGACTCCGTCCGTTTCATAGGGCAGGGTATGCCGTAAGTCATCCCATTCATAGATGATTTTCAAAACCGAGTCAATATCTTTGCATACCGCATGATAGTCACATACCGGCAGCCCGAGCCTGTTCAGCATCTGCAGTTTCTCCATATGTGTATCCGGAGCCGGTTCTCCTTCGATCGAGAGGTCAAAAGAATAAAACCGGATCGGCCTGCGTGCTACTTCCCGGGGGTCCTGCATCTTGAGTGATCCGGCTGTAGAATTTCTCGGGTTGGCAAATGGCGTCAGTCCCTGCTCTTCGCGGAACTCATTCAATCTGACAAAAGCTTCTTTCTCCATGTAAGCTTCACCGCGAACCTCTGCAACCGGCGGAGCATGTCCATTTAACCGGAGCGGAATATCCTTGATCGTTTTCAGGTTCCTTGTAATATCATCCCCGCGATAACCATCACCACGTGTAGCACCGAGTACCAACTCTCCCTGTTCATACCGAAGCCTGATTGCAGCACCGTCAAATTTAAGTTCCACACTGTAGCTGTAGGTTTGCTCTCCAAGGATGCCGCGTACTCTTCTGTCAAAATCCTGAAGTTCTTCTTCATTATAGGTATTGTCAAGGCTCAGCATCGCCTCCGGGTGTTCCACTGTCGGAAAGCTCTCACTCGGTTTACCTCCCACGCGACGGGTTGGCGAGTCGCTGGTTTGGAGGGCATACTCGTTTTCAAGCTCTTCAAGCTCTTTGAGAGCTTCATCAAACTCCTTGTCGGAGATAAATGGTTGCGCCTCTTCGTAATAAGCTCTGTTTGCCCGTTCAATCAGATCTCGCAACTCCATCACCCGTTCCCGGGCTTCGGTTATGTTCATGGTCAGTATGTTTAGTACCAGTCTAGAGTTAAAAGGTAAATGGTCGAAGGTATAAATCTGAAGGCATTAATCGAAGGATGATAACGAATTGTAAGGATGAAGATGAATGATAATTCGCAGTATCAGTTCTTTGAGTAACATTGGGGTATGGTTTTTTGCCGGATTCACATCAGAAAGCAGGCCGGTTATACAGGGAATCGGGTTCACTGACATTTTCCGGCAAGTCAAGCGGAACAGGGGTTGACCACTCTTCAATATCACTTTCAAAAAGATCCCTGGTCAGTTCCACGGCGCCTTCCTCCTGGTTATAATATTCTTGTCTGAAATTGTTGATTCGGTGCCCGTTCAGGAACATCAGCATGTGACTATACTGGCCGCTGATTCTGATGGTATCCCTGAACTCAAAATTTAATGCAATACCCTCTTCAACCCAGTAGGGATCGATCCGGGGTTTTATATCCGACCAGACACGAACCGGTTCCAGCCTGTCGTATGCAGCATAGAGGGTGATATACAGTGTGTCAGCAAGAGCTGTCGGGGCTGGATCAGCCGGCTCCCGGTCGGCTAGATCAAGGCTTAATTCAGTGCCTTCAGTTTCGGAAGCAGCAGGAGGTGGTTGCGTTGTCTCAAACTCTGAAACTTCACCAACACTGTTAAAAAGATCGCTGTCAATGATAAAATAAACCGACGTCAAAGCAATGACAATGATCACTATTACACCCACAATCCACACAGGTATGGAATTCTGCCTGCTATGTACCATGTGCCCGACTTCAGCCCATTTTTCATCTTTCACCACGCGTGAGGTGGATACGGGCACTTGTCTCATTTCCGCCTGAGCAGGGCGGGTTTCTTTTTTGTCGGATTGAGAATCTAAAGAGGGTTTATCCGTTTTTTTTTTACTCTCACCGGAAACCCCGGAGGCCGAATCTTTTTTGGTTTGATCGGATTCTTCCGGTTTGTCGGATTTAGAACGCTTTTTGGGTTGCAGATCCGGATAGGCATCAAGAAGCAGGCCATTATAGATACCCACCTCGTGTTGATCAAGTGATTTGACAGCAAGATCTTCCTTGATCTTTAGTGCCTTTGCATACGTACGGATAAAACTCCGGACATAAATAATGTTCTCGTCAGGATCCGACAGGAGAGAGTCGTCTTCTATACGTTTCAGGGTGTCGAGCGGAAGCCTTGTTTTTTTATGGACATCATCTAATTCAAAGCCCAGATGTTTTCTGATGGCTGCCAGATCTTTTCCAATTGTGGTCATGAAAAATATCGTTTATGAGTTGATAGACGTAAAATGTAAATCTAACCAATTATTGCTCTACGAAAAAGTGGGGTTTAAAAAACTATTTCATTTTTTGTAAGGATTTGTCATACAGCCGATCATACATATAAAAACGAGTATGAAGGCTTTATTAAATGGATATTTTGAGATGCTGTTCCCGAAAATCTGTGCATGTTGTTCATGTCAGCTTGCTGATGAGGAATCAACATTATGTGAATTTTGTAAGTACGACCGGTTTGAACTTACTGACAGTTGCATCAGTGGAACTACCGAAGAGATACTTCCGGAGCATATTGAATTCAGAATGTCTCTATGGCAGTTTGATAAAGGCGGGTACCTGCAGGATCTGATGCACCGGTTGAAATATGAGCATCTCTATGGACTTGGCGTTGATTTTGGGTTTGAATTGGGCAAAGTCCTGCGCAGAAAGGCCGGCCAGAACGGGTGGTTATTCTGTTATCAGCCTCTGCTTGTTCCGGTGCCCTTGCACAGAAAGAAAGAGAGGCAAAGGGGATACAATCAGGCTTTTGCCATATGTGAAGGTGTTTCCGGGGTAACAGGATGGGCAATCCTGAGTGAGCGTAAATTATACAGAAAGCGCAATACCCGTACACAAACCGGTCTGGCTTTTGAAGAGCGCAGAAAGAACATATCAGGCGTATTTGAAATTATCGGGGTTGATTTTCTGCCCTACGAGATGCCCATTATTATTGATGATGTATATACGACCGGGGCTACGGTAATGGAGTTGGCGCAAACCCTCCGGGAATCCGGAGCAGAAAGAATCGGGATTGCCACTTTGGCTGAAGCGTAGGAATATCGAATATCGATTAACGAATGTTGAGTATTGAGTATAGAGTGTTGAGTGTTCAATAGGGCAATTTACAGGCAGATCTATTCCTTTGGGTATTAAACTTAATTCAATAGGCCTGTGTTGGTTGTAAATAATTACAATTTTCAATGAATTAGGCTATCTTTCCAGCCTTATGGCT
>SKRC01000232.1 GCA_007118695.1 Balneolaceae bacterium
ACATCATTTCCATTTTGATATATTTATCAAAATCCCCCTCACCACCGAAGCTGTAATGAGGGGCAGATGATCGATTATGGTTTTTTGACATTTCGCAAATACGACTCAACCTGATTATCGGTTCGGCAGGTTGCCTCCCCGGATATCATGGGCGTCCACGGGTTCCTCAAAAGCGATGAACAGAACACAGTCTTCATTCTGATCCATGCAAACCGTATCGTGTGGCAGCTCGGGTGGCCCGTATGCATAGGTGAATGGATCCAAAATTACAGGCGCCTGACCCTGGTAGTTAACCCGCATTTGTCCGGATGTCAGCACCATACGTTCTGCGGAGGTATGCCAGTGCATGGGTACTTTTGTGTCCGGCGTCAATTTGAAGAAAACATCGGCATCGTGCTCTTCGGGATTACCCTGTATTACGGCCAGCCCACAGGTTTCGGGCATGAAAGGCGGACAGTCAGCAAACTGTGCTTCGTCAGTTGTCATCGTAAATGCTTCCTCATCCGATCCCGGGGCTTCCTGTTCCTCGACTGAAATAGCATCTACAGGCTCCTCGAAAGCGATAAATAGAATACAGTCGCCTTCATCCCCGCAATGGGTCTCATGGGGTAGCCCGGCCGGCCCATATGCATAGGTTCCCGGCTCCAGGGTTACCGGTTCCTGATCCTCGTAGTCTACTACCATCTCTCCGGAAAGCAGGACCATGCGCTCGGTTGAGGTATGCCAATGTTCATCGACGGTTGTATTGGGAGCCATCTTAAAGAGTACATCGGCGTTAGGCTCCGCGGGATCTCCCTGAATCACCGCCAGCTCACAACTATCCGGCATAAATTCGGGGCAAGGCCCCCACTCGAGTGCCGGATCATCCGGATCCCAGGTAAAAGCCGGGTCACCGGTCACGGGGGGTAAATCATGTGCGTTTGCATCCGAAAGATCGGTCGCGTTTATTACCTCAGCGTCCGGATCTGATGGATTGGTTTCCATACAGCCAAACATAAAAGATGAGGCTGTAAAAAGCATACATGTTATGATTAGATTTATAACAGTTTTGTATGTCATAACTAAACACCTCTTTTGTCATTTTTTCATTATTGATTGCTTTGAATATTGTGTTTATTGCTGTTTTAAGCGATAACGGTGAAACCTATTTAAGTTTGGAAGCTTCTATTTAGAAATGCCAAAAAATAAAACTCTCTGCCAAGGGATTTGACCTGTCGGCATGGCATTGTTAAAAAGATCGCCGCACCTTTCTGCAACACGGCGATCCGAATTGGTTATTCACGGTTGTCATGAACCGACATTTCTAGTCCAGCTCATCAAAAAATGCCACCCACCAGATTGGCGGTTCTCCGGCTGGAGTTTTTATCTGATCCGGCATCATTGCAGGACTTAAAGCGCCGTGAGGTGCAACTGCCAGGTGGATTTCTGCATCAGGATTTTCAAGTTTAAAACCTGCAAAAGGTTCAGTCTCCTTGGTGATGTTTCCGGCTAATGTCAGGTTTGGTCCGCCGACTACATGGCCACCTCCCAAAAATGCACTGGACCAAGGGAAATCTTCATAACCTCCGAGCTCATCATCAAACACAAAGACCCACAGCGTAAATACCTCCGGGGGGCCCTCCTCGTCCGTTGCAGTCTCACCTGGTTCCGGATATTGGTAGGTTCCCGGTTCAGGTGTTGGCATTTTCACCTGAAATGAGACGCCGTTATTGGTGCGGCGAAGCGTTGCCCCATCTTCAGCAAACACTGCCCGGTCCCCATCTTCGTCCATTTGATCCATGATGTTTGCCGTAGAAATGTGAACCCCACGGTGTCCTTTTTCTGCTGTTAACCCTTCCTTGGCTCCCATTGCCTGAAACTCCTGATCAGAATCCGGAGAAACGATATTGGAATCCTCGCAGGCAGACATCATGCTTGCCATGAAGAAAATTATCAAAATAAATGTACCGCTTGATAATTTACTAAATTGCATAGTTACCCTCTTTGTTGAATTGAAAATTAAACGTCACAGATTGCTATCCGGGAACATAGCCCTATCGTTTATTTTGTATTAGCTCTTAATTTTATTTATTAAAATTATGAGTTGACAGAGTTCTATGTTCTCAGGCAACCCGTTTACTAAGTAAAGCTGAAAAAAAGCCTATAGGTTATCATTTTTTGTAAGCAAGGCAATGTAACAGTGAAAACAGATGTAAAACCTTAGAACCTCTCACTACTTCAGGTTGATCAAAAACGGGGAACTCAGCTCCAATTATCAGGGAATGTCTGTGGATCCGGGCCTATGCGTTGATTGCGATCCAGCTCATTTATTATTCGCATCTCTTCCGCGTTGAGTTCAAAATCAAACACATCGGCGTTCTCTTCAATTCGGTGCCGTTTTGAAGATTTGGGGATGGTTACGCTGCCATTCTGCAGTGCCCAGCGGATGGCCACCTGCGCGGGAGTTTTGTCATGCACTTCAGCAATTTGTACGATCTCCTTTACATCACCAATATTGCCCACCATCAGGGGCGACCAGCCCTGGTGCTGAATGCCGTGTTTCCGGCAATATTGAAACAGCTCCGGCTGCTGGAGGTAGGGATGAAATTCTACCTGGTTGATCATAGGTGCGATCTCTTCCAGTTCAAGAAGCTCCTTCAGATGGCCTTTATCGAAATTGGACACCCCGATGGTACGGGCTCTGCCCTGCCGGTATAACTCTTCCAGCACCTGCCACGCCTTGTGCCAGCCGGGTACCGGCCAGTGGAGCAGCAAAAGATCAACCATCTCAATCCCGAGCTGTTTTAGCGAAGCTTCTGCGGCGTCACGGGTGGTATCCGGGCCGGCTGCAATATCATCATTCCACACTTTTGTGGTGATGAAAACCTCCTCACGGTCCACGGGATGAGAAGCAATGGCACGCCCCACGGCCTCTTCATTGCGATAGAATGCGGCCGTATCGATGTGGCGGTACCCGATATCAAGTGCGGCACTTACCGCCTCGGGCACATCCTTGTCAGACCAGAGCCTGGCCGTCCCCTCCGAACTTTTGTGATGCGGTGTCCAGCTTCCGGCAGTTCCCAGGCCCAGCCACGGCATCTTCACACCATTGGCAAGAGTGGTGCAGGAGTTTAGGTTTCTGAGTATCGGTTCATCCATGGATTTATACTATAATTCGAAAGTAGCCCAGAGCAGTGGGACGAAATCTGCCAGCCACCGCGCTTCAATGTCTCCGGGAGTCCAGGCGCCTTTATCAAGAAGGACAAATGTGATATGGTTACCATCCATATCGATTAAGTCGCAGGACTGTGGAACACCGGGCTCGAACCCGAACACTTCAAACACAGGATTTCCATCCTCATCAAATACAATATTACCTTCCTCGTCTTCAGCAAGAATTAGCGGATTCACACAGTGATTTCCCGCAGCATTGATGCTGCCCTGGCCGGTCACCAGGCCGCCCGTGGCTCGTCCCCCGAGCTCATTGGCCAGGAAGTAATTCAGATCGCCGTGCATCCCGGCACCGTTTAACAGCCAAAGGGTATAGGCACCACCCGGCTCCATACCGGATACCTCGAGCTTCCAATTAAAGGTTCCGTTTGCCCTGCGGGTCAGCGTCACCGTTCCATCAACGATGTTACCATCAGCATCCGTAATCGGTTCGTCGTCAGGGGATAACGGAAATGTTGTCTCGGGGATTCCATCCTCACCCGGCTCAAAGTCCTCATCAAATATAAACGACACGGTTTCGCTTACAGGCCTTTGTTGGGCGTCACCGCCGTTCCATGCCTGTTGAATGGTATCCTCTGTCAGGATTTCGCTATCCGGCCCGGTCAATTCACTGTCGCAAGAAGCCATGAAAACTATCAGTGCGATTGACGAGACAATCGTTGCCAGGCGTTGTCGCCAATAACTACGTGATTGGATATCTGAAGCGAATCCGTTTTCAATTGTTGCGTAATTGTCGTTTTGCCGACCTTTGTATTGCCTTTCTTTCGGATTGGTTTTATTTATAGAAGAGTTCATAAGATTACCTCACATGGTTTATTGACGGTTTGATGGACATGAATGATTGCTGAATCTTTCATTCAGAATCGGACACAATTACATGCCCAATGGTATCTGTGAGGCAGTATAAAAGAGAAGTGTTCTACAGGCGTTCTTTGGCCCGGATATCTCACCAAGCTCATTTTTTGTACGCGAAAGCGAAATTTTTCCTCAGCAAGGCGAAGGTAAAATGGCAGCGGAAAAACAGTCTCTTTTTTTAAAAGGCCCGGAATATGTTACTTAAGAGTATTAATATCATTAAGTTACATCATGTATCACATATTTTCTGATAGATATCCGGGTTAGGCTCTCATTTCCGAAATCGCCCTGATACATGCATCCACTTCCTCTTCATTATTCACGATGCCCGGTGCTATACGGCCATAGACCACACGATATGGCGTGGTACTGGCAATAATTCCCTTTTCGCGCAGCTTTTCCACAACCTGACCCGGCTCTATATCATCCACATCAAAGCAGATCATGCCGGATGAAAGTTCAGGGCTCAGTGGAGTTCGCAGCTTTACATGCGGCATCTCCGCCAGTGCTTCTTTTACCCGGGTATTGAGCGCATGAATGCGCTGCTGCACCCGCTCTTTGCCGATCTTCTGATGAAATTGGAACGCTTGGGCAACCGCCCAGCGATGTTCATAGGAGTGAAAACCTCCAGGGGTAAAGCGGTCACCCGCTGAAATGGCATCCGGTGACGAGAGGCCCAGCCAGGCAGAATTAGATCGTAAGCAATTGCTCAGAAAGCGAGCGCCGTCCAGTCGTTCTCAAGCCCGAAGAGTAACCGACCGGTTGTTACGTGGCGCGCACTGTTTTTCGAGGCATGCTGCGTCAGCGTATGAGCATCTCTGAAAAGGCGTTCAAAAGGCTGCTCGTGGCGGATGGCTGAGGAACCGGCGGTTTGGTGGACGAGGTCAACAGCCTCAGTGCACGCCCCGACTGTGAAGTTAATCGCAAGCTGCAGCCGGACCTTGGCATCCCACGATAATAGTTCCCCGCTGGCTTCCAGTTCATCGTAAGCTTCTCCGGCAGCTGCATAGAGGGTATCACGGCTGGCATTCACTTTTGCTGCTGCCCGCCCGATGGTATACTGAGTGATCGGCTGATCCCGCAGCGAGGTCTCAGTAAAAGCGGGTGTTTTTACCTCTGCCAGTTCGAGAATGGCATCGATCGCCGCCGCTGCCACACCAAGGGAAACGACGGTTTCTCCCAGAACAGACGACAATGGAAACAATCGGTAGAGCGGTCCCTCAAATCCGGTTGCAGCCTTTTGAAGCGGTCCCATCCGCATTGCCCTCTGATCAGGTACAAAAATGCCTGAGACACCGATATCGGCCGATCCTGTCCCCCGCATACCGAGAGTGTGCCAGGTATCATAGATATGTTCCTTTTTATTGGGAATGAAGAAACCATACACGATCGGTTCCCCGGATTCCGGATCCATGACCGGCTCTCCGTCCTCCGTTTCGAGAGCAGGCAGCCAGTGCCATTTTGTATTATGGCAGCCGCTTGCAAACGGCACCCGTGATGTTACTTCCCAGCCGCCATCAGCACGTGTTGCCGTGCCCGGCGGGAAAAAACCACCGGCAACCGTTGCGGGGCCGCCGGCCATCAGTTCCCCTGCACCGTCATCAGGCAGCCACGCTATAAAACTTGCAAGTCCCTGATTCATCACAAGATTCCATCCTGCCGCAGAGTCGATTTTCG
>SKRC01000263.1 GCA_007118695.1 Balneolaceae bacterium
ATTTACACCGGTTTTCAGGCAATCCTCCTGGTGATGTTGATGCTTTTGCTGTTTTTAAGAAGCGGAAGATCCTCATTTATTGTAGCGGTATCCATCCCGGTCTCCATTATCGCCACATTCAGTATCATGCATTGGGCCGATGTGAGCCTCAATATCATTTCCCTGTCGGGACTCACCTTGGCCGTGGGACTGGTGGTGGATAATGCTGTTGTGGTCCTTGAAAATATTTTCAGGTTTAAGGAAGATGGCCATGACGGAAAAACTTCAGCTGTGAACGGGGCCCAGGAAGTAGCAGCCCCGGTTTTGATGTCTACGCTGACAACATTGGTGGTTTTCCTTCCGGTACTTTTTGTCCCGGGAATTGCCGGATTACTGTTCCGCGACCTGGCCCTGACGGTCTCTTTTGCACTGATCGTTTCTGTACTGGTAGCCCTGACACTCATTCCGCTGATGTCTTCCAGGCTGTTCAGTCAAATGCTTGACAAAGAAAGCAGAGCAACAGAAGAGACGAAGACCCCGTTTCGCCGGCTCATGGAGTGGAGGCAACAATCTGTTCTCAATCGCATCCTTAGTATTCCACTGTTTCTCATTCTGCTTCCGTTTTACTCGGTTTATTTGCTGATCAGGAATGTTTTTGCATCAATCGGATCCTTTTTTGCAAATCGTGTGGTACCGGTACTGAGCCGGATGTTTGATTCCCTCGAAAACAGCTACAAAAATGCAATCGATTCCATCCTTCCACGCAGCGGGTTGGTGGTAACGGCAGCTTTCGCATTACTGTTTGCATCTTTGCCGATTTTTAATCTGCTGGGCGGTGAATTTTTTCCGCAGGTTGATGAGAATAAAATCGTACTGGAAGTACAACGGGAACCCGGTGTAAACCTCTTTGAACTGGAAAGAACCATTCGGCAAATAGAGGCCATTGTCCGGGATGAAGTTCCGGAAACCCGTCTGTTGGTTTCCGACTATGGAGATAAAATAGGCATTGAAGGAGCCGAAAATCCGGGGGGCAACCAGGGGGTGTTAAGAATAGAACTGGTGCCGGTGGATCAGCGCTCCAGAAGTCAGTTTGAAATTACCGGTTCCCTGTTGAGAGCCCTTCAGGAAGTTCCCGGAGCCAATATCAGGGAGTTAAGGGAGGATCCGCTGAGTCCGGATGGAGAAACCGGCCTGATTGTACAGATTTATGGATTTGAGCCAGATATTCGCCAGGAACTGGCAACCGTCGTCACCGGCCAGCTCCGGGATGTCCCGGGAATAGCCGGCCTGTTTACAACCGCTGACCAGGGGCGCCCTGAACTCCGGATTAATATGGATCGTGAACGGATTGGCAGGGTAGGAATGACGACTTCGCAGGTAGCATCGGCTGTGAGCAACGCCGTTCGGGGCAATGTGGCAACAACTTTTGTGGATCAGGGTGTGGAATTTGAGGTCCTGGTTCAACTCGATCCTTTCGACAGGGCCCATTCAACTTCCCTGGAAGACATCCAGATTCGATCCAGCGATGGCGACTGGATGCCTTTGAAAAATCTTGCACGGATCGACAGGGTTACCGGCCCGTCGAGCATTCACCGGATCAACCAGGAACGTATGATAGAAATCGGTGCCGACCTCGACGGGATCGACCTTCGGACAGCAACCGAGCAGACCCGTGCGATTCTCGATCAGATCAACTGGCCGGAAGGATACAGATATGAAGTGGGTGGTGCGGCGGAAGACCAGCAGCAATCTTTTTACTACCTGATGATCGCATTTCTTGTAGCCGGGGTTCTTACTTATATGGTGATGGCATCGCAATTTGAAAGTCTGGTGGAACCGTTTATAATTATTGTAACCATTCCGCTGGCCCTGACAGGTGTGCTTTTGATATTATGGCTGACCCACACACCGATCAGTGTTACAGCAATGGTCGGGCTGGTCCTGTTGACGGGTATTGTTGTAAACAATGGTATTGTAATGATCGATTATATTAAGATATTACAAACACGGGGGCAGGAACGCCATGAAGCAATTGTCAATGGCGCTACCCGAAGATTAAGGCCGATCCTGATGACAGCATTTACAACCATTCTTGCTATGGTACCCCTGGCCCTGCAACTCGGGGCAGGTGCTGAAACCTGGAGTCCCATGGCCCGGACAGTTATCGGTGGCCTGGCTATGTCAACACTGCTGATGTTGTTTGCAGTACCTTGCATGTATAAAATGGTAAACACAATGGTTGAAAAAGCCGGGTTTAATGCTGTACATAAAATAGATCCGCTTACTGGCCGGGAATGACACGGAGATGGTACTATGAAAAAAATCACTATTGCAGAAAAAATTCTCAGGAGACCGGTTTCGGTTTTTATGATGTCGCTGCTGGTGGTGGGATTTGGCCTGTTTGCACTTGCCAACCTGAAAGTAACCCTGATGCCGGAATTCAATATTCCGGTCCTGGCCGTTTCCGTTAACTATTCCAATGTAGCACCGGATGATATGTCCCGCCTGGTCGTGGAACCCATTGAAGGGGCGATCATGGGAGTGGAAGGGATTCAGCAGCTTGAATCGAATGTGCGGAGGGGCGGAGCTTTCCTGATACTTCGCCTGCGCCCGGGTGTGAATGTTCAATCGACCGAGTTGAAATTGCGCGAAGCGATGGATCGTATCCGGCCGCAGCTGCCATCGGAAGCCAATGAGCCGGTGATTTTCCAGTTTGATCCGGACCGCTCGCCAATTATGCAATTAAGTGTTGAATCCTCGGTGCTGGGCCTGGATGAATTACGTGAGTTGAGCGTTGACTTTATTGAGCCGCGATTTGAACGGATTCCGGGTGTTGCAGCTGCCGAGACCCAGGGAGGACTTCACCGAAACTTTTTTGTAAGCCTCGATCCGGATGCAATGTCACGCCACAGGATCGTGCCCTCCCAGGTTGTATCGGCTATTAATCAGAATAATGTAAATCAGCCGATCGGAAGCCTGGTAGCCGACCGTACCAGTTACAGCATCCGTGCTGAATCGGTTTTCCGGTCAACCGAAGAGATTGAACAGACGGTTATCCGGCGCAGCGACGACGGTACACCCATCAGGGTGTCGGATGTTGCACTGGTTGAAAATGCGTATGCCGATATCAACTCCATTGAAGAGGTCAACGGCAATAACAGTGTTACAGTTGAAATTCAGAAGCAGACGGATGCAAATACCCTCGATGTCGCCCGGGCGGTGATTGTCCAGATGCATGAATTTGGCGAACACCTGCCTTCGAGTGTTACCATGCAGGTATTGAGCAACGAAGGAGAGTTTATTGAAAATTCCATCAATAACCTGGCACAATCAGCCCTTATCGCTCTTATCGTGGTCGTACTGATCCTGCTGCTTTTCATGGGAGGCTGGAGAATTTCGTTTGTCGTAGCCATGAGCATTCCGGTATCGTTGACCGCCACCTTTGCGGCGATGTATTTTGCAGGCATCACGCTGAATATAATCTCCATCACCGGCCTGGCCCTTGCAATCGGCTTGCTGGTAGACAATTCGATCGTGGTTACGGAAAGCATAGCCAATATGCTCGAACAGGGAAAAGGACGGTTTGAAGCGGCAGTGGAAGGAACCAATGAGGTAGCCGGAGCCCTGTTGGGATCGACACTTACAACACTGGCTGTATTTGTGCCTATACTGGGCGTAACGGGGATAACCGGAACCGTTACCCGCGACCTTGCTCTTACCATCTCCATCGCGATTACCAGTTCATTCCTGGCATCCATCATTTTGATTCCCGTGCTGGCCTCCCTGCTGCTGAGACGGGAGGATTTTAACCGGAAAAGCCTCACTTTCCGCTGGATTGCCGCCCTTGAAAACAACTACGGAAGGATCCTGTTTTGGCTCCTGAATCGAAAGATTGTCGTAACCCTGTTTGTTCTGGTCGTAATGGTCAGCTCAGTCTTCCTGTTCCGTACCATACCCGGCGAGTTCTTCCCAGAGAGCGATACCGGGGAATTCGATATGCGGGTGGAGTTACCGGCCGGTACACAGTTGTCAACGACGGCCAATAAGCTCCGTGACTACAGCGAACAAATACTCGAATTGCCGGAAGTGCGCACGGTGATTACAAGCATCGGCCGGCAGCGATGGACTACGCAAAGCAATCTCGGTGAATTGAAAGTATTATTGATTGATCAGCGCCAAAGAGATAAATCGACCAATGAGTTGTCAATTGAGATCGAAGAGATGCTGGATGAGCCCGATGTGGAACTTAATATATCGGTTGCCGGTGGCGGTCCCGGCGGTATGCGGGGCGGCCGTTGGGGTGAAGGCCGTGGCATTCAACTGAGCCTGGTCGGCCCGGATATGGATGTTCTGCGGGAGTATTCATACAGAATTGAAGACCGGTTGCTGCAGGAAGAGGGTGTGGTATCCGTGTCAAACCCAAGAACACAACCTGGCCCCGAGCTGGAATTTCACCTCGACAGGGAAATGATCAGCCGAATCGACGCGGCTTCCGGGGATGTGGCCAATGCACTTGGTACCCAGGTGAGAGGTACCCGGGCAGGTTTTTATCGTGAGGGAGGCCGTGAAATACCAATTCAGGTTCGGAATGCGCGCGACAGGGTTCAGAACAGGGATGATCTTTTCAGCCTGGAGCTACTGCAGCTGGAAGATGCACGAGTACCTATAATGGCACTCGGTACTTTTCAGCTTGAACAGAGCATGCAGCGGATCTCCCGGCGGGATCGTGAAGTGACTCTTGATCTGAGTGTGATGGTTCGAGGGCCTCTGGATGAATACAGACCCCTGATTACAGAGATTCTTAATAATGATATCGTGCTTCCCGACGGCTACCGGTACGATTTTACCGGAAGACTGGGCTTCCAGGACGACAGTTCCAGGGAGATGTTTATTGCCTTTATGCTTGCGCTGCTGCTCACCTATATGGTGATGGCTTCGCTGTTTGAGAATTTCAGGGACCCCTTCATCATCATGTTTACGGTGCCCCTCGCATTCTTCGGCTCCCTGATCTTCCTGTTCATGACCAGCACCCCGCTGAGTGTGCCGGCCTATATCGGGGTTGTGATCCTGATCGGTATTGTGGTGAACAACGGGATTGTATTGGTGGACTATATTCATCAATACACCGGGCGGGCCTATGCAACCGACAAGGCCTATCTGATCACGTTCCTGCAGGCTTGCAAGAGAAGAATGCGGCCAATACTGCTCACCGCCATGACCACGATCTTTTCCATGATTCCACTGGCCCTTGAATTGGGAGCCGGAGCAGAAACCTGGAGTCCGCTGGCCAAGTCGGTAATCGGCGGGCTGACCTTTGCCACCATTCTGACCCTGTTTGTGGTTCCGGCCATTGTGATCGGTGTCTCCAAACAACGAAGGGAGTGGGTCGAAAAAGGGCTGAAGGAAGTTTAGTCAGTTGGCAGTTACCAGTGTGCAGTAGCAGTTGACAGTGGCAGTAGGCAGGGGGTAGAATTCAGAATTCAGAATTCAGGAGGCAGTATCCCCTCCCCGAAAAATCGGGACAGGCTGCGGGGAGACAATTGAAGTGCGTTCAGCACTTTAATTTGTGGGGTGTTCTGACGGCAGGGACGGGGACAGGGACAGGTAGCAGTTCCATCTTCCCGAATAGACAGCCGTCGGGAGAGAAATTTGACATGCATTCAGTATTTCAAATTGTGGGGTGTTCTGTGAGCGTTGGGCCTGAACTTCATAACTTGTTTATCTCATAAATTCGGCA
>SKRC01000034.1 GCA_007118695.1 Balneolaceae bacterium
ATCAGGGAATAGATTTTGCATTTAGTCAGGATGAAGCAGAATGTTGTCTTCGCAGTAAAGACAATCTGAGAATTCTAATAAAATCAAAGAGGTATTATCATGTTGTGTGAGTATAAATTGAAAAATCTACTCCCCGCTTTTGTCGTTTCAGTATTGCTGTTGTTTACAGTTGTACAAACAACACAAGCGGTCAGTGAATACGTAAATGAAACCGATCTTACCGGGTTTGTTTACGATGCCACGAATGAAGAGCCACTGGCAGATGCGACATTAACAATCTCGGAAACAGGACAAACTACCAACAGTGATGCTGACGGTTGGTTTGAATTTTCTGAGCTGGAACCAGGCACCTATACGATAGAAGTGGATCGTGAAGGCTTCGAGGAGCATTCAGAAACAGTTGAGGTTGCCGAAGGTGGGGCTTCAATTGAAATCGGACTGACTCCTGACGAATAATTGACTTTTTAGCAAGCATAGCGATTAAATTACTTGAGCCAGGCTTTGCAAAATCGGAAATTTTATCCGGAAGACTGACTGTTCCCTGCAATTCAAAACCACGCACTGATCGTTTAGAATTGATGGGTATCGTGAAATCACTGAATTCAGGTGCAGGCAGAGTGGAAAAACGTACGGTTTTGTAAAGTCTCTCAAGAATAAAAATAAGAAATCAAGCCAATCTATTGCTACCATGAGAAAATTTATAACGGTATTCTGGAGTTTAACTGCCATCATCCTGTTCATTTTGTCACTTGTCCTGGTGCAAAATGCTGAAGCTCAATCACGTTGGGGGGTTGGTACGTCGTTTGAAATAAGGGATAATGCCCCTTCAAACGGCTTTGGTTTACGGCTGGAGCGGGGTATATTTTCCGATCTTCCTTTGGTAGATATCAAGATGCGAGCTCATTTCAGTTATTTCAGTGAAAGTGTGGAATCCTACAGAGATATTCCCGGAGAGGGAATAAGTTCAGCGGACTTGGGTGTATATGATTTTGGCCTTGCTGCTACCGGCGGCATCAGCTTCGGGTTACTAAACCCGTATGTGGGAGCTGGCCTGGGGAGTGAGAATTTCCGGGCGGTCATGGATGATTTCGAAGACCAAAACGTAAGTGATGATAACTTATACTGGAACCTGTATGGAGGAGCGTTGGTATCTATTCTGCCACGTCTTAAACCGTTTGTTGAATATCGCTTTACAAGGCTTTTGGGTGCCGATGAATTTGACTACAACCATGATTCGCGGTTCGCCATCGGCGTCATGCTGGAGTTTTGAATGCAAAAATTCACACTATGAAGAAGATTAAGTGGAATTACGTGTAAATCTCAAATCAGATCCGCCACATCCCGGTAGTTTAAAGCAGTCGTATGATCATAAAACTGCTGCGTTACCTGGGTAGTCGAATGACCCAGGATCTTGCTGACTCCAATCAGATTGCCGGATTTTGGCAGCACATGGGTAGCAAATGAGTGCCTCAGGCAATGAAACGTCAGTTCTTCAGGCAACCCTTCCTGTCTCATTACTTTTCGAAACATATCCTGAATACTTCTCTTTTTGTATTGGCCCCAGCCTCTCTTTTTTATCAGGACATGAGTTTTATACTCGGGAAGATCGTTAAATATAGCTGGGAACTGCTTTTTTTTCTGCTCCAAACACTGTTCCAATTGCCGGATGATTAACATGGCTTTTTTACCAAGTGGAATATCCCTGGATGTACTACTTTTTGTGATCTCTTTCGGCAAGTTGATAAAGGGTTCATCCTCCAGTCGAATCATGTCCCAGGTCAGGTTGGATATTTCTCCGAGTCGCATTCCGGTAAAATAAGTAAGACGTATAACCCATCCGATCGGTTGATCCTCGGTAGCCTCTAACAATTTGGCAATTTCTTTTTTGGTAAATGCCCGGCGGTTCGGTTTTACATCGAACAGGAAACCATTTCCTTTGAACGGGATTTTGCCAATAAGATCATAATTGTAGGCCCAGTTAAAAGCCGCTTTTATAGACCGGATTTCAATATTGATGGTTGTCTTGCGGATTCCTTCCTTGTTGTGGCGAACCTGTTTGTAGCGCTATAGATCGATGCGAGTGTATTGGTTCATCTTACGGTTCTGGCAAATGCGTTGGAAATGAGAGAGCGCACCCCGGGCAAAAATTGTAACTTGTTGTTTCACAGTAACTTAAGAATTTCGAAACAGACCATGAATTTTGAATATTTCGTACTTTTTAGTGTCTAAATTAGTGTCCAAAATTCCTTGTCAATTCCTCCGCATCAGTGATTTAAAGAACATGTTTGAAAATAGACAATAAATATAAGGCATAAACAATTATTTCAACAACATTCTTTTCCGTAGTTTCGCCTGCAAACAATTACAATCAGTAACGTATAACTGTAAACGATTGCCTAATAAAACGCAATACCTATCGTTATAATTGGCTGCCACTCAGTTGCCAGGTAATACTGATTGTTTCCGGCCTTTGATTGCGTGCCACATAATTCATTGTGGTTCTCATCACAACCGCTATCAACCCTTTCAGTATCAGTACTGTCCGAACTTTTCTGAACATGATGCCGAAAAGGTTCTCTGTTACAAATAAAGTCGCTTTTTTCTCTTTTTCTAAAAATAAAAAAGGCCATCATTTTTTGATAAAATCTTGCCCTCGAAGTACATAGGAGGCATTTATTAATTCACAACTTGCAAATGTTCGGACAGTACCCTTTCAGTATGAATAATATACACATGTATCTCACCTCTGTGGAAGCTTCCGAATAAGTATAGAAAACACAATTGTTTAACCTCGAATTTAAAAAATAAGACAGGCAACAACTTTTTGGACTATGTATGTCAGATAAATCCTCCAAAGACCGTTAGTAAACCCATTTAAACAGGAGCCTTTGGCTTGTCCGGGATCCTGATCGATGCCCTGATAGAAATCTTAATTTGTTTAATATGGAAATAATTTTTAATTGCTATGAAACCGATTGGCCGGGGGAGGCAATTTGTTATCACACAATTTGAACAAAATAAGAGGGGGTTATAATGAAGCAAATCGTTCTGTTTTCAGCAGCCATTCTTTTGGCGTTTATAGCAGCAGGATGTACGGATTCTGCGACTGCTCCCACAGATCAGCAGGCATCTGATGAGCTCAATTTCTCACAGCATTCGGAAGCTCAGGCAATGATGAATACAGCCGCCGTTAACAAAAGGAATTTCCGAGCTCATTTGAACGGAGAAAACGAAGTTCCTTCCGTCGACACGCGCGCACGGGGGGAGACCGGCTTTAAAGTCAGCAAAGACGGATCATCAATTAGTTACAAACTGATTGTGGCCAACATCGAAAATGTCACACAAGCCCATATTCATTGGGCACCTGCCGGAGAAAACGGACCGGTTGTAGTCTGGCTCTACCCGGAAGGGCCACCAGCCCAGTTAATCGAAGGTCGATTTAGCGGTATTCTGGCCGAGGGTGTGATCACAGAAGCCGATTTGGTCGGGCAACTGGCCGGACAACCACTGGAGGCACTTTTGGATTTGATGAGAACTGGAGATGTCTATGTCAACGTTCATACATCACAATTTCCACCAGGTGAAGTCCGCGGTCAGATATTCTGATTTAAGCGGGTCGGTTTTCCCAACCCCGTCCGTTTTAGTTTTTTTCTGACTTATCTGCCATTCGCCGGCTGGCCTGCTCTTCCGGGACGATTCTCCAACCCACCCGGGATAGTGCCGGGCAGGCCGCCGCCGATGTTGCCGTTAAACAGGTTCTGAAGAATTTGCGAGGCTGGAAGATTCCCTTGTATCTGTTGGGTTACCCCTTCAAGTACCGCAGCTGCAGGCAGCTGACCCCTGCGCTGGGCCATATCCATGGCACCTGGTAATCTTTGTATATCGCTTGCAGCAAAACCATTTTGAATGGCCATGACAACGATTTCCCGGGCAGCATCCGGGCGTTGGGCCGCTTCCGGCAAATCAGGCAGGATACTGATTCCGGCCAGTACACTCGATGGTTTGCTCGTCGGGATGACACCCATGTCTGTCAACATGCCCAGAAGATCGCGGACCAGCTCCGTGCCAACTTGTTGCGAAACCGCCCTGGAACTCACCTTTACCATTTCAAGTCGGAGCAAATCCCTGTCGAAACGCTCGCCTGAGCCGGCCAGCATCTCATTGACTTCACCTCTCTCCATCCACGCGTCAACGTGGGGTGCAATAGATTCCGTGCTTTGTTGTATATTCTGCAAGACCGCGCTCATCTGATTCGCCGGCACTCCTTTGGATAATCCTTCCATGGCTTTCTGAAAAATCAATTCGCCGGGAAGATTTTGTCCGGCCAGGGCCACGGCCGGCCTGATGATAGCCATCAGCTCCGCTTCGCTGATGCCACGGGCGGCTGCCCGGTTTTGAATGTTATCCAGTTCAGATTGTTCAATCCCGGCAGCTCTTGCTTGTTGTATAAGATCTGCCAGCGGCTGATCCTGTCCCATTCCAACAACCGGAATCAAAAACAGAACAACCGTCAGAAGAAGCTGTTTCCCGGATTTGTTATGTGTAGTTAGCTTTTTCATAGTTTTATACCCTTACCATTCCTGTAATATGATTTGATTTGCCATTTGGCCTTCAAAAATTTTCATCCAAAGTACAATCAAACCGATTCTGTAGATTTTTGTTGACAGTAAGACGATCCAAATTGTGAAGGGTTACATGTTTTTCGAAATTTTGGAAGATCAGATGTCAGATGTCTGACACCGGCTATAAAAAAACAAACCTTTACTGATTAACCGCTTGAGCAAGTTATTTAAGCTTTAATGAAGCTGAGGGGAATATTTCACTTCGTGGGGAAAAGATGTACGCTACACGTTCAAAAAATGGGCACTTCAGGCTCATGTTCTCCTCACGGAGTGAAATGCGGGCTAACATTCAACTGAGCATCATACAGACCGCCATCAGGCAAATAGGAATGGCCTGACACTCAGCTGTAACCCCATATGGCCTGATTTAACTATTTTGGAATGATTTGAGGTCATAGGAAGTTACTAATTAATAGTTGCTTGCGGCTAAATAAGGTATAATAGCCTGCAGGCTGGAATAAACTGATCTTATGGCAAAATATTTTAAAGAGGCATTGGAGCAGAGTCCCGACGAAACGGAAACAGCACGGATTGCCCTGGAGATTGCCGATGCTTATCAGAATATTGACAATCTGCAGGCGGCCAGGCAATATGCCCGCACGGCGATCGATAACGATCCTGAAAATGGGGATGCTTACCTGAGAGTGTCATCCATATATGCCGCAGCGGTCTCGGAATGCTCGGCCGACAGAGACCTGGAGAGGGAGGACAGAACCGTTTACTGGCTGGTGCTCGATTATCTGGAACAGGCAAAAGGGGTGGATCCTGCCACACAGTCGACTGCAAACCAGCGAATCGAATCGTACGAGGTAGTGATCCCGAGTACGGAAGACAAATTTTTCATGGGCTGGGAAGAAGGGGAGCCGTTTCAGATCGATGAAGAGATCGGTGAATGTTACGCCTGGATCAATGAAGAGACGACTGTGCGGTAAACATCCGATAGCAGGCAGAGCTGCCGGCTCCAATTTAATATGATTTAAAATGAGTATCCGCTTTTTGTAACATAAGCGGGTAAAACAAATTTACGGGAAGGGGATCCGGCTACAGAAGCTCTTGGGAGTGAATTCCTGC
>SKRC01000290.1 GCA_007118695.1 Balneolaceae bacterium
GATGTGGTACAATGTGACGCTGAAGTAAGGGGAGGAAGTATCTGGTGGATGGAAAATCTCGGTGAGACAGAGAATGGGATAGTAAAGTGGAGAAGACATATAATTGCCGGGCGCGATCGGGTGATGGGGGGTATGCATTCACTCTTTGTCGGAGATTTCAATGGCAATAACTTGCCCGATGTGGTAACAGCAGAAATGGATTTGGATTTTGCACGTCCCGGAGTAAATGGCAATGAGAATCCACGTTATTTTCTATGGGAAAACTTAGGACCGTCATATGATGGAATACTTTCCTGGCGAGAGCACGTGATCGCGGACGTAAATCTAGGCGGCCACGAAATCGTTGCAGGGGATGTAACAGGTAATGGTAAGCTCGATATCATTGGAAAGCCGTGGAGACCTTCCTCAAAAAATGCCCTTGGGGGACGATCTTATGTTTTATTTCTGCATAATGTTACTCCCTGAAATTCAAATGGTTAATTTTCAACAAAACTACCTGCTTAAACCCGAAGTCTGAATATTGAGTTTGTACTAAATAAACTTGTTTACTCAATAACAAAATAAACTATAAATTCAATGAAATTGACCAGCCAAAGCTTCAGCCATATACGGATAACCTGCTTGTTACCTCTTATTGTATTGTTTTTTTGGATGTTTACCGCATGTGAAGAAGTGCATGAACAAAAACCGGAGCGCATGACAGAAGTTTCCATTGTCGGAGATCAATTCCATATCAACGGGTCTCCAACATACGAGGGTCAAACGTGGACTACTTCCTATGGAAACGAGTATCCTGTCGAAGGACTCTTGATGAACGCCCGGCTGGTCCAGGGCCTCTTCGATGATTTGAATCCGGAGACGCGCGGACAGTGGGAATATCCTGATACAAGGCTTTGGGACCCTGACCGGAACACACAGGAATTTATCGATGCGATGGCTTCCTGGCGCGAACACGGTTTGCTCGCCTACACTCTCAATCTCCAGGGAGGTTGCCCCTATGGGTATTGCAGTGAACAGCGTTGGGATAATTCAGCATTTTCTCACGATGGCTCCCTGAGGGAGGGCTTTATGAACCGACTCGAGCGCGTCCTGGATCGGGCTGATGAGCTGGGCATGGTCGTCATGCTCGGTTATTTCTACTTCGGACAGGATGGGAATCTTGAGGACGAATCGGCTGTCGTACGGGCCGTTGAAAATTCGACCGGGTGGGTGCTTGAAAAAGGCTATACAAACGTGATCATTGAAATTAACAATGAGTGCAACGTCCGCTACGATGACCATCCCATTCTCCAATGTGAACGAGTCCACGAACTCATTGAGCTGGCGAGGAGTATTGAACGGGATGGGCGCTCGCTTTATGTAAGTACATCGTTGGGTGGTGGAAGAGTGCCGTCGGCAAATATTATTGCTTCCTCCGACTTTGTTTTCTTACATGGGAATGGTGTTAGCAATCCCGAAAGAATGATTGAAATGATCCAGGAAGTCAGAGCTATGGATGAATTTACACCAATGCCTATTGTAAATAATGAGGACGATCAACCCTGGCGAGTCGAAGCACAAGGCTGGGGTGATGACGGCAATAATTTTGTTGCCAGTGTAAAGAATTACGCTTCATGGGGTTTTTTCGATTTTCGGCTACCGGATGAAAATCTCGAATATAATCTTGGTTTTCAAAGTGTACCGGTGAATTGGCAAATTTCTTCAGAGCGGAAACGTGAATTCTTTGATCTTCTTGCCGAGATAACGGGTAGTCCGGGAACCCCTGTGCTTTCTTTGGAGCGTTCGGATGTGATAGGTGAAGGAGTTGTACGTATTAAGAATCAACATTCGAAAGTTCCCATTGAACAAATTGAAGTAATCATTAACAACGAAGTGATAACGACAGCACAAAATACGCCATTTGAGTTTCAACTCGATGAAATACCTGACGGGGAGCATTGGGTTAAAGCTCGGTTGATATATCTCAATAGCAATGGTCAGGAGGTGATCGTGGAATCTCCTTATCACAGGAATCCCTGGTGGCCGTATGGAGGGCGGTACTGAGTAAAAGCATTAAAAAAGATATAGTAAATAGTATCTGATACAAACTTAAATGGTTTCATTCCGGTGATGAAGATGGGTATTCAAGGATTCCTATAACGAACTGCTTGGTATATGCATAAAATGAAAATTCCTTTTTTAAACAATATAAATATCCCTCTTCCTGCCCGGGCTTTTTTAGTGTTTTTGACATGAACAACTTTAGCTTCTTCAATTTAGCACATTCTTTGCAACAGGAAACCGTTGCCTACCACCAGGGCATAAAAAGCATCATACTCCTGATAACCATGGGTTCAATGGCGGTCATATCCCTACAGTCGGGCGTGTCCCTACAGTCGGGCGTGGCTGGTTCGAGGCGGGCTCAACCGGTAACCTCAGTCAGGCCCCCGAGGCTCCCGATGTAGACACTTTTGAAGCGCTCGAGGCGGCCGCCTCGGAGTGGTCTGATCGCGGCGGCTGGCTCCACATCTGGATGTGGGGCAAGGGAGACAGTCAGGATTTTTCTAATATACCCGACGGCTACAATGGCGACCGGAGTAAGCGCATCAACCGTTATATAGTCGCCCGGCTTGGGCCGGTACCTGCCTGGCTGCAGTGATCATTAAAAGTACTGGAAACATCAGGGGTGTAAATTGATTTAACTCAATAGGGGCATTAGATCTTTCTGGATTTTACAACGGTGGATAATTGATTTAATGTACTGTCTGAATACTAAATGAGGATACACAAACGTAATTTTTTCTACTGACTTCAAGTAATTTACTTCTCGATTGGATTCAGACCGTCCAGTTTAGTAAATAGTATTAAATACGGTAGTCACCGGCTTTCGTAGTATACGTTTGCCGGTTGTCAGTTCTCAGGCTGCTCAGGCAGCCATATTTTAGATGGAGTATAATAGATGACTTTTACCTGGCCTCACCTGCTTTGGTTCTTGTTATTGGTACCTATTTTGGTATGGGCATACCTGTACCTGCTTCGCAGGAAAAAAAAAGTGGCAATCCGTTTCTCTAATCTCGGAGTGGTCAAAGAAGCAATGGGGAGCAAGGCGGGAATCAAGCGACATATTCCTCCTGTTCTTTTTCTTTTTTCCCTGGTCCTGATCATTATCGCGGTTGCCCGGCCTGCCGCCATGATGACCTTGCCTTCGGAACGCGCAACAATCATTCTTGCCATGGATATCTCCCTCAGCATGCAGGTAAGTGACATTTCACCCGACAGGATCACAGCTTCCCAATATGCGGTGAAAACTTTTATCGAAGATCAGCCCCGGACTACACGGTTCGGCATCGTTGCCTTTGCGGGTGAAGCCATGCTGGTGCAACCCCCCACTCATAACCGTGAAGAAGTTCTGAGGGCTATTGACCGGTTCCAGTTGCAACGTGGTACCAATTTGGGCGGAGCCATTCTTGAGTCTTTGACTACCCTTTTCCCGGAAGGGCAATTTGACCTGGGCCGGGACTCTTTCTGGAGCGGATCCCGGGGAACCCCCCTGGGCGAAGCTCAACCGGAGGAGTCGTTCGTACCCTCAGAACCGGGCAGTCACCCTTATGCCACGATTGTATTGCTCACCGACGGACGTGCCACCACGGGGCCCGACCCGGTACGGGTAGCCCGTATGGCTGCCGACCGGGGTGTTCGTATCTTTACGGTAGGATTTGGTATAAGGGAAGGAACCAGCGGGTACGCGAATATGTCCATCTATTACCAGCTCGATGAAGAGACCCTCCAGCAAATTGCGGATATTACACACGGAAAATACTTCCACGCGGAAAGCGCCACCGACCTGGGGGAAGTTTATCAGGAGCTGGGTACCCAATTTCTTATGGAAACAGAAAAAACAGAGATCACTGCTATCTTTTCGGCAGCAGCAGCCTTGTTTTTTCTTTCTTCGGTGATATTGTCCATTTGGTGGTTCAAACGGCTTGCCGGGTGATTTAGAAACAAACAGGAGAATAGATGAAAAGGACATCACTTTACAGCAGTTCAAACAGGTCAAAACGGTCCGGTGAGCCGGGGGTGCCGGATAACGTGGAAAGAGCGGGCCAATCCGGAGATACTGATTCCGGAGACTCCCGGCGAGCAGGAAGAGAGCATTCGGATGCTTCAACAGTTGGACATACGAGTACCTGGTTCAGGTTTTACGGGAACTACGAACGGCCCATTCTCTTTGGGGCTGGTTTGATTGTCGCTCTTTTAAGTATTTGGATTTATACCTCGTTGGCATCTTCCCCGGCATCCATAACCCAACGCGACATTGACATGGCGGTTCTCCATGCAATTGAAAATATGCCTTCATCACCATCCATCGAATCGATGGCATATAACGTCATCCGTCCATCGGTCGTTCGGGTGCGTCAAGTAGGCGGCGAGCAGGAAGCCGAGGACAGGGAACGGGACAGTGAAGAGGGAGGAAGTGAACCGGAAAACGGCGCTGGGGAGGATTTTGGATTTGATTTTGATGATGATCCGGATCCGGCCCCGGGCGGAGAAGGCGGTGGCGGGGAACCGGATGAAAGAGGCCTTGAGCGAAACATTGAACGAAGCGTCGGTACCGGGGTGGTGATCATGGACGACGGCACAATCCTGACCAACCTTCACGTGGTGAGCGGGTCAGGCGATCTGGTGGTCGTGTTTGCCGATGGTTTGGAGTCTCCCGCAGAAATAGTTGGTATACAGCCGGAGCACGACCTGGCGATCATCCGTGCACAATTGCTTCCCGACGACCTGATTCCCGCGACTATACGGTCTACATCAGGGCTCCGCCCGGGCGACCGTGTTGTTGCAGTAGGATTTCCTTTCGGCATCGGTCCTTCTGCATCGGCAGGGGTAATTTCAGGGCTGGGGCGAGATTATGTGACACGGTCGGGTGAAAGAGTCATGACAAACCTGATTCAATTCGATGCTGCAGCAAACCCGGGCAACTCCGGCGGCCCCCTGGTTACCGAAGACGGGGAGGTCATCGGTATCGTCACTGCCATCTTGAGCAACTCCGATCGCCCGGGATTTATTGGCATCGGCTTTGCCGTGCCTATAGAGAATGCAATGGCCGGGGCAGGGATGTCCCCGTTTTAAACAACACAAACAATAAAGCACAGTTCATGAAAGAAAAAAAAGAAAACAACCAAACGACAGCCACTCGAATAACCGAACAGCTGCTTTACGAAATAAAGAAAATCGTCGTCGGACAGGATCATTTCCTGGAACGCGTATTGGTGGCTATACTTGCCCAGGGACACCTGCTGGTAGAAGGCGTGCCCGGCCTGGCCAAGACCCTGACGGTTAAAACACTGGCCCGTACGATCCAGGGCAAATTCAAAAGAATACAGTTTACACCCGACCTGGTTCCGGCAGATTTGGTGGGGACGCGCATCTACAACCAGAAAACCGCAGGCTTCTCCACGACACTCGGACCCGTTTTTACCAACCTGCTTCTGGCTGATGAAATCAACCGTGCGCCCGCAAAAGTACAGAGTGCACTCCTGGAGGTGATGCAGGAGTATCAGGTAACGATCGCAGGGGAGACACATCCGGTTCCACAACCCTTCTTGGTAATGGCTACACAAAACCCTATTGAAACCGAGGGAACCTACCCGCTTCCGGAGGCCCAGGTTGACCGGTTTATGATGAAAGTGCTTGTCGGGTACCCGA
>SKRC01000070.1 GCA_007118695.1 Balneolaceae bacterium
ATGTAATTAAAATCTGATGTATGCCTAGAGTCCTCATTACTGCCATAATCATGTTTTATTGGTTCGGTCCGGCACATATATAGGTTATAGGGCGCTGTATTACTGGTTTAGAAGTGGTTTAACGGTCAGTATGAGCTTGGTACGGAGCTTCTGAATAGTTCCCTTTCCTATAATCGTAAACGCCAAGTTTATAAGGAGTTAGGTTGCTCTATTTTATAAGTTCTGCCCGCACGCATTACGCTTATGCAATGTTGTTGCCAGTAGTTCTTCATTTGTTTAAAAGCTTTACTGCTCTTTCAGTAAGGTCATCAATGTCATTCTTTTCTTCAATGTTTTGCTTGCCACTACTTAAAACCATCTCAGCATGTTTGATTACTGCTTTTTTGTGACTTTCTTTACTTGTAAATTCATGTATGGTTGTCAATGCTTCCATCATCCTAATAATTACAGCAGGACTTTCTTCTGAAAACTGCCGAATTTGGTTGAAAGCAGTATCTAGAATACCCTCAAAGTCTAATGTATCAGCGATAATTCTGAGGTTTCCCTCTTCATCAAATCGATATTTTGAAGGAAATTTTGCTTGCGCTAAATAGCACATGATCGAAGTTAGATTATCAATACATGTTATTGCTGTATATGGGTCATTTACACCGGGAGAGAGCGCACGTGCAGCTATTTCGACCATCTGCTGGATAGAGAATTCAAGATCTTGTTGAGATGTTTTCGTTTTCCCAATTAAAAATTGGTTAAAAATCTTTTCAAATTCATTTTTTCCCCACTTGCCATTTGAAAAGAGCAATCCTATTTCCGCACCTTCCACCAAGTGCTCTCCGGGTCTGCAGTACAACTCAAGTAGTGCATCATGCTTGGTTATGATTTCTATCAAAGCATTACTATCTACATATTGAAGATAGCCGCTTTTTGGTGATTTTATAAAATTCTGTTTTTGATAACCTGAAACTGCAGCAATAGCATCAACATTTTCTTCATTCTCTATTTCCTCCCCCATTTTTTCTGGGAACAGTGTTTCTAATTGTTTATAGATAAATTCTGAAATATCAGAGACCACTTTATCTGCCTGAATGCTTATAGCGATTTGGTGGATAAAAATAATTAGTAAAATGATATTTACTACGGCGGCTATAATTGCCACAAGTATGGATATGGAAGGTATGAAGGTATAAACGTTACTGTCTGTAACTGAATTTAAAACAAGAAGGCAATAGAGATAGGTTGAAATATATAAACCCAACACTACCTGATTGAGCCGAACATACATGAAGTTTTTGATGAGCCTCGGACCGAATTGTGAAGATGCAAGTGTCAAAGCTACCAGTGTGATGGAAAAAACAGTTCCTGCCACACCCATCATCGCACTGGAGATGGTCGTTAATATGCTGCGTGCAGAATCGGAGCTGTTAACTAAAAAAAATCGACTCCAGCCGTCTCTTGGAATAGTAATTAAGCTATCTAAATATACCGAGCAAATGGCCAACAGAATAGAAAAACTTATAATCAGTACCGGAACAAACCAGAAGGTTGCCCCTAATTCTTTCCAAAAAAAGAGTATTTTTTTCATACTAAAAGATAGAGTAATACTGCAGCTAACGTTATGATACAACTCATCAATAGATACTAAGGATATTGGATCATAAATATTTTTATATAAAAATCTTAATCCTAAGTAAAGTTATAAGTCAATTCAAAGCTACTGGCTAGTCTGTAATTTTTAAGAGGTGATGAAACGGTTTACCTGGGCGGATACGGGCTTTCCGATGATTATGATAATCCCTTCCACTGTTCTAATCCCCCATAACCACCCCTTCCCTGCGGGGGTCAGCACCGCCGAAGTATCCGTCTGCCGTGCGTTGGATGGCCTGCAGCCCGCTTGTCAGATCCTGCAGCGTTATCTCATGACCCCTGGCCTTCAGGGCATCCAGGATCTCATCTGGAAAGCGGCCGTATTCGAGCACCGATGGGCCATTGTAATTGGCAAAATTGGGCAAGTCGATCGCTTCCTGGGCATTCAGTTCCCAGTCGAGCATCCCGACAATGGCCTTTGCCGTATAGTGGATAATTGCTGCACCGCCGGGTGAACCGAGGCTGGCAATCAGATTGCCGTTGTCCTTTCCAAAAACGAGGGTGGGGCTCATACTCGATCGCGGGCGTTTTTCAGGCTCAACCCGGTTGGCAATTACACGACCATCCTCATCAACCGGCGTACGGGAGAAATCGGTCAATTCATTGTTCAGATGAAATCCACCGGGCAGACCGGTTCCGCCGTCCGACATAATGCGGCTCCCGAATCCCTGCTCAATGGTCGTGGTCATGGATACGGCATTGCCATCACGGTCGTTGATGCTGATATGGCTTGTACCTTTATCCGGCTGCAGGGGTTGAATTCCATGGCGGGCTTTGACCAGTGCCGGTTCCCCGGGATCTGCTTCCCCCATGCTGGTTTCACCGATCAGGGCTGCCCGTTCTTCCAGGTATCCATCATCCAACAGGCTTTCCCAACTCTCGCCGGGAGGGTCTACGAATGCCGGGTCGGCTATATAGCGGTTACGGTCGGCAAAGGCCAGTTTGGCAGCTTCCAGGTATTGATGAAGCCAATCTGCCGACGGAACTGTGTCCTGCAGGGCTTCAGCCGGCCTCTCCAGATGTTCCATGACACCAAGCATCTGCATGATCGCGATATGGCCGGAGGAAGGGGGCGGGAAGCCGCAGATCTCATATTCTTTCCAGGGAGTACAGATTGCCTGTGTCTCGAAGTTTTGGGCTGGATAGGCTTCAATGTCCTTTACAGTCATGGGACCCGGACGGCTGTGATTTTGAATCCGTTCCACAATACTTTCTGCTACTGCCCCGCTATAAAAAGCAGAGATTCCCTCATTTGCAACATTGCGCAATATTTCTGCCAAAGCCGGATTCCGCAGGTTATATCCAACCGGGTGCGCCTCTCCATCCTCATCATAGTAAAGTGCCCGGGCGATCTCATCATCTGGCAGCCTATCATCCTGAACCAGCTGGTTTTGTAATCGGGGGCTAAGTGAAAAACCTTCTTCCGCCAGGGTGATGGCCGATTTGAAGAGGTCGGCCCACGGAAGGACTCCATGTTGGTCATGAGCACTTTTCAGCATGGCTATTGTGCCCGGAACACCAACAGAGAGGCCGCTGTGTACAGCATCGGAAAAGGAAAGAGGCTCACCGTCTTCATCCAGAAACAGATTTTCATCGGCACCGGAGGGAGCCGTTTCGCGCCCGTTATAGGCATGGATATCGGTGCCATTCCAGTGCAACAGAAACGCTCCCCCGCCGATACCGCTCGACTGCGGCTCCACAAGGGTAAGAACCATTTGAACGGCAATGGCAGCATCGACGGCAGAGCCCCCGGCTTTCACAATCTGGTACCCTGCATCGGTTGCAAGCGGGTTCGCGGCTGCTACGGCAAATTCTGTTGTCTCCCACCCGGGTTTGGGGGTGTATCCGGTAGCCATTTCCGGCTGTTCGGGGATGGTATATGAAACTGTTGTTTCCGGATCCGGTTCATCGCATCCGGAAAGAAAAAATTGAAGAATCAGGATTGATAGTATCGAAATTTTGGATATGCAATTGAGATGATTCATATTTGAGCCGGAACCTGGAGTGTTGTTAATTATTTTGAGTCGGAATTTGGTTGTGATGATAACTATTTTGAGTCGGACCTTGGTTTGATGCCAACTATTATTATATGGGGCCGGATCCTGTTTTTTTGTTCCTGGTTGTTCCAAAACATATGTATTTATCTATGGCTATGCACATATATTTCGCATTGTACAGGAGCAAAAATCCATTCGACTTGCCCCGCAAACGCATGATTGACATGACACCAGATATTTGGGATTTTGAATAAATTTGGCCGGTAATATAAACAAACGAAAAAAGGAACAATATGGAAACGATAGGCTGGATCGGAACAGGTGTAATGGGCAGAAGTATGTGCAAACATATCATTCAAGCCGGTTATACTGTAAATGTGTACAACCGGACTCGTTCAAAAGCAGACCCATTGATAGAGATGGGGGCCGTGTGGCGGGACTCTCCGGCTGCAGTTGCCGGTGAAAGTGATATTATTTTTACGATTGTAGGTTTTCCGACAGATGTCGAAGAAGTTTTTCTGGGCGATTCAGGACTCATTGCCAATGCCCGGGATGGCTCCTGCTTTGTGGACATGACGACGTCGACTCCCGTTTTGGCCGAGCGAATTCATGGTATTGCGGCAGCGAAAGGGATTCAGACCCTGGATGCCCCGGTATCGGGTGGTGATGTGGGGGCGAAAGAGGGCCGGCTGGCAATCATGGCGGGGGGACAAAAGAAGGCCTTTGACAGGGTGAAACCGCTGCTTGATCTGATGGGTGAAAATATAACCCTGATGGGAGGACCCGGTAAAGGTCAGCATACGAAAATGTGCAATCAAACCCTGATTGCAAGTACCATGATCGGTGTGGTTGAGTCCCTTTTATATGCTCACAAGGCGGGTATGGATCCGGAGCAGGTGATTTCTGTCATTGGTAAAGGTGCTGCCTCCTCGTGGTCCATCAATAACCTGGGCATGCGGATTGCAAACGGGGATTATGATCCCGGATTTTTCATCAAACATTTTGTGAAAGATATGAGGATCGCCCTTGACGAAGCCCGGCGCATGCAGCTTTGTCTTCCGGGCCTGGCCCTGGCCGAACAGTTCTACACAAGTGCTATGGCGCTGGGGTATGAGAACCTCGGCACCCAGGGACTCTACAAGGTGTTTGAGACAATGAACGGTGTTGAGTGAAGCTATTCTGGCAAGTAAAGCCGTTAATTTTTCCCATGAGAAATGCGGATATGTGATGGATGATAAGTGATATTGATGATGGCATATGTCAAATTTATGTCAAATGGAAAATATTATATGTCAAATTTGGTATCTATCGGATATAGTACATTTGACATTTTCCATCATCAATATCACATAACCAATCAGGGAAGGCTAACGAACAGTTTCAGTTGGCATTGCTGTCCATGCCGAACACCCCTCACAATCAGCCGGGAACATCCGGCTGATTGATCTCCCCCGAGGGGGAGATGGTCACTTCTCACGACTCACGGCTCAAAACCCACTCACTTCTCACGACTCAGGACTAAAAAAAATCAATCAAATACAAACCGGAAGGTAATCGTACCCCACTGAGGTTCCTGGGGAACCCCGGCGGGGAGCCGGGAGAATCGCCAGTTTTGCAGAGTTCTCATGACTTCCCGTTCGAGTTCGGGGTTCATCTTTCTTAATGGAATGATCCGGCCGATGGATCCATTGGGAAATACTTCAAACCGTACGGCAATTACCGCCTCGACATTTTCGGTATTTTCCGGCAATGGCTGTGTCATAGGGGAACGGTCGAGATCGCCTTCCCAGCGCAGATCGTAGGGCGAAGAGCGGTCGGCATCTGTGCCGGCACCCTGATCAACATTCAGTTCACCCTGGGCACCGTCGACATGGCCACTTTCCTCTTCCCCTTCCTGGATCTGGTCTGCTTCCGCAGTTCTGGGTGGTGCTTCGACTACCTCTTCCTGTTGTTGCTGCACCACTTCGGGGTCAATCTGATCGGTATCGGGAGTTTCAAGTACTTCTGCATCGATCTCTTCAAGCTGCTCCGAGAGGTCTACCGGTTTGG
>SKRC01000104.1 GCA_007118695.1 Balneolaceae bacterium
CTTCAAAAAAATGACGCCGCTGCCACTTTTCACTGAGAGGGCCGGGGTGCGGAAGCTCCGGATAGGTAACCAGCAGCTCAGGCAGCAGACGGGCTAATTCTTTCAGCCAAACCGGATCCAGCCGGGGCCATTGCTTGTAAAACCCTTCTTCACGAAGCCAGCCGGCAACCGGCCCGTAACTGAGGATTCCGGCGGCTTCATACGATCTGGAATAGGCCGCTGTATATCCCTGCCTTCTCACGTTATGCAATAATTCCAGCCCCAGCCGGGATTTACCGATTCCCGGTTCCCCTGATATACACACAAACCGGCAGGCTCCGTCCAATGCCTGCTTCCAGTTGTTCAGAAGGGTTTCCCATTCATGTTTACGTCCCACCAGATCCCAATCCGGTGAAAGCTGTTTCCTGGTTTTGGGTTCTTTATCCGATCCATCCTCAGCGGACACTTCACCGGCGGCCAGGCGTTCGGCTGTTTTTTGAAGTTCCGGGGCAGGCTCAACGCCGAGTTCGCGTTGGAGCACCTTTTCACACTCTTTGTATAACCGGAGCGCTTTTGAGCGGTCACCGTTCAGCGCATGGAGACGCATCAGGTCCGACCAGGATTTTTCGTGCAGGTTGTCGCAGTCCAGCAGCCGTTCGCCGTAGATGATCGCTTTTTGATAGCGCCTGTTATTTTCAAAATATTCGATCAGCTTTTGCAGTGCCGTGGTGTATTCTTTTTTCAGAGCAGTGCGGATAGGTTCGATCCATGCTTCATAACATTCTGGAAAGAGGTCTCCCCGGTAGAATTCGGCAGCCTTTTCAAATGAACTGGTCATTGCAGCAGAATCGTGCTGTTCTGCCGATTTTTTTGCCCGGCCGATGGCCTGCTCAAATTCAGCCACATCCAGGGAAAAGGGGCTGTCGGGGTTCCATTGAAGGGATTGTTTGTCTGCAAGAAAAAACCGGTCGCTATCAGGGATGGCCTGGCGCAGGTGATACAGCAACTGCCTCAGGTTGGTGCGTGCCTGTGCTTCGGATGAATCGGGCCAAAAGCAAAAGGAGAGGTGTTGGCGGGATTGGGGTGAGCCTCTGTTCAGAACCAGATATGCCAATAAGGTTTGCAGCCGCATCGAGTGCAAACCGGTTACAGGCTTGTTATCACAAGCTACATGAAATCCGCCGAAAAGCCGGATATGAAGATTGCTATCCCTGGCCATGGTACACCCGCTTGATCAGCTTCTGCTGGTTGATCTTACCCCAAAACTCCTTGCATCCTTTAATGTAACAGAAAAATTTATAATTGAAAGTTTCCGGATGAATTTCTGTTTCCACAGACCGAAACTTCATCTATTCTCGTTATGCTGCCCTGCTGTGTTATGTACCATTGTACCGTTTGGCTGCTTATAAACATGTAAAAAGGTAATTAAGTGGTCAATGGAATACTTGACACATCATGACGGAACAGTCCCTAAGAAGAACTAAAATCAGAATAATATTACTAACCGTCAGAAACATTACATTTGCAGTTTGGGAGTTTGAGATAATCAGGATGCAGTGATCAGGTAAATCCAGGAATTTGCATAAATATCTGTTGTGAATTTATTTGTTTATTTTTCTTTTTTTATGTCTTTAAGTAAATACAGGGTAAAATGCATCAACAACCCTCCATTTTTAGAATAGTTAAATGGAGGGTAAAAAATTGAGTGTTACCTGAAGCGCTTATCTGAGAACTGATACACAAACCGGAAAGACTCGGAGTAGAGCACTATGCAGAAGAATATATCGGCACACATTCCAATAAACTCTGGACCGACGATGGCCGGGCTCTAAATGTGATGCTCCCGTTTTTTAACAGGCATCTGGTTTTTGAATGATTAACTGTTCAAACGTGACCTGATGAATACATCATAAACCCTTACACAAAAAAACCGAAGCTGTGAAAAACATTAATCAATTGATCAGCTCACTGAACGACTCGATATTCCACCGCGATGAGTCTGTTTTCAGTGCATTGGAAGGTGTTAAAAACAAAGAGTCAGAATGGCAGCACCCGGCATACTCAGAGGAGGTTCACTGGCAGGGTATGCCTCCGCCCGGTACAATTGGTTGGCATGTTGCGCATCTTGTGCACTCATCCGATCATTACGCAGCAATCATTCGCGAAAGACCTGTTCAACATGAGCCGGAAACTCTGCCACCCGGTATCCAGGAAATAACTGAACTCATCAGTACTCTTCGTAAAGCCCACGAGAAACTTATCCGGGCTGTTTCAGGGATACCCGATTCCGAACTTTCCGGCGACTGTGCCCGGGGTATGACACTCGCTGAGTTTCTTCGAATGGTAATACGACACAATGCCTGGCATGCCGGCCAGATCAGGCTGCTTCGAAGGCTTTGGCAACACAACGAAAAATAAATAAAATGAGCCATGAACAAACAGACTACAGTATCATGCGCAGGGTATATTAGTGTCTCTCATTATGATCTTTCTTGGTACCATGCCGGGATGCCAGAATGCAGAATCATCCGTCCGCTACACCGAAGGTTTCATTCAGACCGAAGATGGTATTGATCTCTATTACAGGATCGCCGGTTCGGGCCCCGACACCCTCATCATGCTTCACGGTGGGCCCGGTCTGGTTTTGAATACCTGGCGCCCGACCTGGAACCGCTTGCCGAATCGCATACCCTGATCTATTACGACCAGCGCGGGGCCGGTAAGTCCACGATCGTAACTGACCCCGAATTGCTGCATTTAGACAGGTATATCGAGGATCTGGAAGCGGTGCGCCAATACTTCGGAATTGCCACGATCAATATTTTTGCGCATTCCTGGGGTGCCATGCCGGGTGCCCGGTATGGGCACTGCCCCACTGACACACTGTTACACTGTTACACTGAAATTCACAGATCATTCAACAGGGCCCCTAAATTTTTATACACAACCCGCAGTTCCTCACGGGTAATGCAATAGGGTGGCATCAGGTAAACCACATCGCCGAGAGGACGCAGCAGCAGATCGTAGCGCACACATTTTTTCTTGATCTCATCGGCAATTTTATTGAAATAGCCACTCTCACCATCGCTTTTGAGGGTAAAGGCTGCAATGGTCCCCATGACACGCACCCGTTCAACCCGGTCCCTGGTGGCAATCGACAAAATCTCTTCCCTGTGGATATTCTCCATTCCCCTGAATGAAGCTTCATTTTCTTCCATCAGGTCCAGGGAGGCAAGAGCGGCAGCGCAGCCCAACGGGTTGGCCGTATAGCTGTGCCCGTGCCACAAAGTTTGCATGGGATCGTCGGTATCGAATGCTTCATAGATTGAGTCGCTGCTAACTGTCACAGCCAGGGGCATAAAACCGCCGGTGATCCCTTTTGCCAGGCAAATGATATCCGGTTCGACCTGGGCACGGGTGCAGGCAAACCAATCGCCGGTTCTGCCAAAACCGGTCATCACTTCATCGAAGATTAAAAGGGTATCGTACTGCCGATTCACCCAGTGCAGTTTCTGTAGAAAATCTTCCCGGCAAACTTTCATCCCACCAGCTCCCTGTACCAGCGGTTCAATGATGATTCCGGCATACTGTTCCGGGTGTCTGTTGAATTTATTTTCAAGCATCTCAATGATCTCGTCTTCCCTGCTGCCGATATCTTTATCCCCGATCCAGGTTTCCGGATACGGCAGGTATTCAACCTCAAACATCAAATCGTGAAATACCTGGGTAAAGACCGACCTGGCGCCGGCCGACATCGCCCCGATCGTATCACCATGATAGGCCCCTTCAAAGGCTATGAATTTCTTGCGATTCTGAGCTTTGTTTTTCCAATATTGCCAGGCTGTCTTTAGAGCGACCTCTACGGCAGTAGAGCCATTGTCGGAGTAAAACACGCGGTTCAAATTCCCTGGCAATTTATCCGTCAGCCTCGCTGCAAGTGTTTCCGCCGGTTCGTGCGAAAAATTGGCAAATATCACATGCTCGAGGGTTTGCGCCTGCCGGTGGATCGCCCCGGCAATCCGTGGGTGGCTGTGGCCATGCAGATTTACCCACCAGCTTGATATGCAGTCCATAATTTTCTGGCCATCCTCAAGGGTTAGCCAGAGCCCTTCACCACTTTTCACTTTTAGCGGTTCCTGGGCTCCTTTCAGGATGGTAAATGGTTTCCAGATATTAGGGTGCATGATGCATAAATGTATTTATAAATGCAGATTCAAGGCTTTCCTGCGTCACGCTTCCGAGTTGTGGAAACGAATAAAGATTTTTTATGTAACCAAAATGACGGATCGCATCTTCATTTGATGGGTGACGAGGCCCGTTCAGGACAACACCCCATAAATCAACCCCGTAATGCTTCAACGTCAGAATACTCATCATTGTATGATTAATAGTCCCAAGCCCCGACCTGGCAACCAACAGTACCGGCAATCCCAGCTTATTCATCAGGTCGGGTATCATATACTGCCGGTTCAGCGGCACCATCACACCACCGGCTCCCTCCACGATCAGCCTTTTCTGGGTGAAATCGGGAAGAATAAAATCATCCAGTGATATTTCAATTCCCTCTTCTTCAGCAGCTGCATGCGGACTCATCGGCAAATCAAGACAATGGGTTTCCGGATAAAAAAATGAATCCGGATGGCCGGTCCAGTGTTTAACCTGTTCTGTATCGGTCATCGGCTGCCTTCCAGCCTGTACCGGTTTCCAGTAACCGGCACCGAGCCCCCGGCAGAGGGATGCGGCAAGTACCGTTTTACCCACATCAGTATCCGTGCCGGTGATGAAAAGTTTATCCGGTATCTGTTCCATTTATCTCACAAATCTCTTTTTAAGGCCAGAAATACCAAATGCCAGGTAACCTTTACTGAACCGGAGACCGATTGATCCCAATGGTCAATCAGCAGTCTGAACTGTTTAGCGTTCAATTGTTTGTCATGGAATTTTTTAGTCGCCCCTATCCCCTTCAGATGCTGAAAGAATGATAACGCATCGGGAAATTCGACCGTATGCGAATCTTCATAAAAATCGACCTGTGCCGGCCCTGTCGACAATTTGATCACCATCTCTTCCGTGTCCGGCAAGGTATTTCCTGTAAAAGGAAGGCCGAGTTCATGACACCGTTGCCGCCACTCCGGGAAGGAATCACTGCCCGGAAATGCCATCAGCAACAAACCGCCCGGTTCCAGGGCTTCCGCAAACCGGCCAAGAGTAAGAGCAGGGTCTTTAAACCACTGGGCTACAAAATTGCCGGCAACAAGTGCATATGTTTCATCATTCGGCGTGAAAGTTTCCGCATCCATGGTTTGAAACCGTATACTGCCTTCCCCATGGGTAGGCGTCTGTGTTCTGCAAAATGCCAGCATTTCATCTGATAAGTCCGTGACAGTGATGTCCCGGCCTGGCAGCAATTGCATCAGTTCCCGGGTAAAAAAACCGGTACCGGCGCCGAGTTCCAGCACCGGCCCGCGGGGAAGTGTCAACAGCCAGGGTTGCAGGGAAGCTGCCAGCCGCCCTGCGGTCTGCTTTTGCAGTCCGGCCTCTTTTTCATAGACATCGCACACATTTGAAAAATATTCTTTAACAGATTGCTGCATAATTGGCCATAACAAATTAAGAATGGTATTTACTGCACCAC
>SKRC01000292.1 GCA_007118695.1 Balneolaceae bacterium
GCTTCTTTTTCGTAGTAGAAGTTTTTATACCACTTGCCATCCGGCACAAAAATTCCGGAATGTACTATAAACATTGGGATAGCACCATAATGCGCGTAGATTTTAATACCCACATCAGTGTTCTCGGTATAAAAATTATTGTAAATATTTTCACGCATCGTACCGTGATAATCGCGGTAATTCAGCAGTGGATTGAGTTCAAGTTCAATCTCTTTTTTACTGTGATTTTCATACTCTACTACTGTCATATTTTTGCCGTAGACCATAAAAACAGTTTTTGACAACTCAATGCCTTCTGTTATCCAGGTTGTTTTCGGAAGTGGGTTGCGTTGAAAATCCGTGATATATCGATAGCCTTCAGGATGAATGGCGCCCGCAAATTGATTACAGGCAAGTTCTATTCGCTTATTATGTACTATTAGAGTTTCATCCATTTTGGAAACAAGCACCTTGCGGTCGGTTGGAGGGTTAAATGATGCCACCAATAACCCGTGATACCGTCGTGTGTTACATCCTGCCACTGTTGAGGAGGCATAACTCCCAAGGCCGTTCGTTACGATCCATTCTTTGGATGCCAGGTCTTTAAAATCGGGATGATTAATTATCACGGCAGATTTAATTTATATGACGGGGTCATTGTGAATGCAATCAATCATCTCTGCCACTATACCGGTCCATCCGGTTTGATGCGAGGCACCGACTCCCCGGCCATTTTCACCGTGAAAATATTCATAGAACAGAACAAGATCCCGAAAATTTGGATCCTTCTGATAGATTTCATGCAGGGCATTTACAGGTCGTTTGCCATCATCATCCCTTTCAAAAATACGAACCAGGTTTTTTGAAATATCTTCTGCGATCTGCCCGAGGTTTTTCATTTTTTGATTATCATAAGGACATTGGACCAGGCATTCTTCGCCATAATAACTGTGCAGTTCTTTGAGCGATTCAATCAGCAGGTAGTTCATGGGTGTCCAGACCGGCCCTCTCCAGTTGGAATTTCCGCCAAATAGCGTGGTTTTTGATTCAGCCGGCTCATATTGAAGGCCAAATTCCTGTCCGTTGATGTGTATCCGGAATGGGTCTTCATGAGCTTTGGAAAGTGAACGTATACCGTAGGGAGAGAAAAACTCTTCTGTACTCAATAAGGGATTCAAAACTTTTTTGAGACGGTCGCGTGGAATCAGAGACAGCAACATATCGCCGTCACCGTTATGGGTTTCGATGACCAAATGCCGGTGATTTTTTTCCCTGTATTTCATGAACCATTCCAGCCGGCGGGTGAAATCAGGGAGTTTTTCAAGCTTCTTTTTATCCATGATCAGTGTAGCAAAAAGGGTCGTAAGGCCTACCAGAGAGCGTACTTTTATTTGGATTCTTTCTTCGTTTGGTAATACAAGTACATCGTAGAAGAATCCATCCTCTTCATCACTCACACACTTTTGTTCCTCAATACTGAGACAGTTGAGCGCTTCTGCGATATAGACGAAATGCTCCAGGAATTTTGTGGCTACATCCTCAAAACCGATGGGGTCGTCCTGTGCGATTTCGATTGCCATCTCCAGCATATTGAGACAGTACATGGCCATCCAGCTTGTGCCATCCGCCTGCTTCAGATAGCCGCCGCCGGGAATTTCGGCACTGCGGTCAAAAATACCGATGTTATCAAGCCCCAGAAAGCCGCCTTCAAAGATGTTGTTATCATTACGGTCTTTCCGGTTTACCCACCACGTAAAATTGATCAGCAGTTTTTGAAAAACGCGCTTCAGAAAATCGGTATCTCCTTTACCGGTCCGTTGTTTTTCGATATGAAAAACCTGCAGGCAGCCCCATGCATGAACCGGAGGATTAACATCCCCAAATGCCCATTCATAAGCAGGCAGCTGTCCATTCGGTTTCATGTACCATTCCCGTAAAAACAGAATCAGTTGGTTTTTTGAAAATTCAACGTCTATCATGGCCAATGGGACACAGTGGAAGGCAGTATCCCAGGCTGCGTACCACGGGTACTCCCATTTATCTGGCATGGAAATAATGTCTCTGTTATTCAGTGTTGTCCAGTCGGAGTTTCTTCCGTCTTTTCTTGCTTCAGGAGGCGGAACCTGACCCTCATCTCCGTTTAACCATTGAGGTATATCGAAATAGTAATACTGCTTGGTCCAGAGCATTCCTGCAAAAGCCTGACGCTGTATATTTTTGTGATCGTCGTTATCTCCGGTTTTGAATTGAGCATAGAATTCATCAGCCTCTTTTATACGATCCTGAAATACTTTATCAAAGGTTTTATTGAGAGATTTTTTATCGTGTTTATCTTTGGAAAGCCGCAGCCGGATGTCAATCTTTCCGTCACCGGGAATAGTTTTTTTGTAGAGCGGTGAGAATTTTGTTCCTTCCGTAATCCCGTCAAAGATGGAGAAGTCACCAGTCACCACGGCATCGTTTATACTGTCTTTGACACGGAGCGCGGGATTTGGCTGGTTGAAAAGCCGTTCGGTGTTGGTTTCATTTTCGGTAAACAGCAACCGGTCAGCCTTATCAAAATAAAAATAATACTCACCAAGTACTGGATGAGCGCTTTTGATTTCACCAAAATGGCTTTCATGCCTGGAAAGTGACAGCAAAGGCCGCTCTTTCATCAAGCCGAAACTCCAAAGGTTTGTAAACCAAAGTGTTGGCAAAAGGGTGAGTTCAGCGGAATTTGCAGATCGGTTGTGGGTCGTAATTTTTATCAGAATGTCATTTTCGCCGGCCTTGGCATATTCTGTAAATACATCAAAATATTTCCCATCTTCGAAGATACCTGTATCCAAAATTTCGTACTCATGGTCATCTTTTGATCTCGCCCGGTTGGTCTGCACGAGATCATCATACGGAAATTCACTCTGCGGATACTTGTAGAGATGTTTCATGTAGGAGTGTGTAGGTGTGGAATCCAGGTAGTAGTAGAGTTCTTTTACATCCTCTGCGTGATTACCCTGGGGGCCGGTAAGCCCAAAAAGTCGTTCTTTGATGATTGGGTCTTTTCCGTTCCAAAGAGCGGTGCAAAAATTCAAATTACACTGATCATCTGTGATGCCTGCGATTCCATCTTCACCCCACCGGTACACCCTGCTTCTGGCGTGGTCGTGCGGAAAATAGTCCCAGGCTTCACCGTGTTCGCTGTAATCTTCACGCACGGTTCCCCATTGACGTTCACTCAGATAGGGGCCCCACTTCAGCCATTTTTCTTTATCGTTATTGTTGTAGTGTGCGTCAAGTCTTTTTTGTTCGATACTCATCTTACTGTATTTATATGAATTAAACGCAGTGTCTTGCCTTGTCAGCTGCAGGTGTTAACCATTATCAGTGAAACCGGGGTAACAGGTCATCCCACCGTCAACAAAAATAGTCGAACCGTTGATATACTCGGATTCATCTGAAGCAAGCCAAACGGCGGTTTTTGCAACATCGGATGTCTCGCCAATCCGCTTATATGGAATTAACTGGTTCAGTTTTTCCAAAGCTTCAGGGGTTTCCCAGGCGTCCCGGTTGATTGGGGTTTTGATGGCACCGGGTGCTATACTGTTGGCCCGCACTTTCATGGGGGCGTACTCCTGTGCTATACTTTTCATCAGCATAACCAATGCTCCTTTGGATGCCGCATAATTTGCGCGACCGGCCCAGGGAATAACTTCATGAACCGAGCTCATATGTATAATTTTGCCCAATGATCTTGATACTTCCGGTCGTAGTCCTCTTCGCATAAATTCCTTAATGCCTTCGCGGGCGCACAAAAACTGACCGGTCAGATTTATATCGATCACTTTTTGCCAGTTATCCAGCGACATTTCATGAAGTGCATAATCCAGCTGGATACCTGCATTTGCAACAACAATGTCGACCGTGCCAAATTTGTCCACAGCAGATTTGAACATGGCTTGTACCTGCTCTTCACTGCTTACATCACATTTAAAGGGTATGGCCTCGCCGGTAAGTTTGTTTTCGTTAATTTCATATACTACCTCTTCAGCAGCTTCCGAATCTGAATAATAGTTAACGATTACATTTGCTCCGCTGCGGGCAATTTCAATAGCGATGGCCCTGCCAATCCCTGAGCTGGCACCGGTTACAATGGCTGTTTGACCTTTGAGCCTTTTATTTGGTTTTTGATACATAATCAATTGTTTAATATTTTTTCAACCAGAAGAGATTTCCCGTCATCATATTAATACTTCATTTCACATCCGATAGTTAAAAAAAAGGACGTCCTCGTTAGATTAAATATCAACATTTAACAAACCTCAGGGGGACGTCATGATTCATGTAGGAATTGATTTACACTTTACAAATATGTCAGGATCAGTCGCATCTCGAAGCACTAAAACCGAACCGATTCTGACTCAATATCATCAAAGGTGCGGTTGATCCACGCGGTCCCGAAGCATCGGGACAGGAGAAAGTTGTGCATCCACCCATATTTTCATGCCGCAACAATCGGATGATCAATTTTCCCGCGGGCATACTTGATGGATGCTTCAATATCTTCCTTTTCCAAGTCGGGCAACTCTTCCAAAATTTGCTCATGACTGAGACCAGCGGTAAGCAAATCCAAAACATCAACAACCCGAATTCTCATTCCTCGGATGCAGGGTCTTCCACCGCATTGATCGGGATTTGTGGTTATTCGTTTTCTCCAGTCTTTCATTTTGGTGAAATTTTGTTGGTGTCTACTACAAATCTACTTAAAACAAGGCGGATATCATAGATTGAGGAAAAGGAGGTTAACGGTCTGGTGTTTCTGCGGCCGTGTTTTCAACTCAAAAGTTCAGCAAGAAACCGGAACCGGTCCGCAGAAAACACTGGTTATTTGCTAACCAGATTACGATAAAGATTCCAAAATTGCTTTCGGCCTCTTTTCTGCAATCTTTAAAAGTACTTTAGCTGGGCCCTGAGGCTTACGCCTTCCTTGTTCCCAGTTGCGAAGGGTGCCAACACTTATTCCCAGCAGGGAAGAGAATTCCTGTTGGGTCATGTCGTACTTTTCCCGGATCGCTGCAACATCAGGCTCTTCTATCAAAGTGTGCCTGGATGGTTTGCGTTTGCCTTTTCGAATTTCTCCGGCCTGTTTGACACTTTCGAGTAATTCATTAAACATTTCATCATTCATGACAGTTGTTCCTCAACCAGTTGTTTCAGTTGTTTCAATTGATCCGCAGTGAGATCGTCTTTTTTACTTTTCGGATATGCGTAGAGCATATAGATTTGTTCATCCTTAGTGAAGTAGTAGTAAATCACCCGGATGCCGCCCCGTTTTCCACGTCCTGATCCGGCCCATCTCAGTTTTCGAATACCACCACTTCCTTTAATAATGTCATCCTGAATGCTTTCGGGACCGAACCAATAACTGTAATTGAAGCAGGTGATATTCCTCATCTGAAATCAGTTTTTGAATCAGTTTCGTAAATATGGGAGTTTCAAAAATCTCCATCTAATAACGTTCTGTTTTTAAGAAAAGTACGTCAATGACGTATAATCTGCAACAAATTAATGATTTACGATTTGTTTCGAAATTTTAGAAGAGGGTAGGTAAACATTAAGGATTGTATCCGAAGTGCTGAAAATATAGATAC
>SKRC01000140.1 GCA_007118695.1 Balneolaceae bacterium
GGGCAAGGGGCAAGGAGCGGGGTGCAAGCAATCATTTATTATTGTTTTCAACACCTTTTATGTATCCAAAAATCATTTTGCCAACGGTATCAATTTTTTGATTTAAATGGTCAAAAATTTGCTGATCAGATAAAGATCCGGTTTCAAATAAAGTCTCAAGATGATCTCGTGTTTCGTCAACGGAAGCATGCGATGATATTAAAAACCTGATGTAATCATTCTTGTACCTTCTTCGGCCGTATCCTTCAACAATATTCGATCTTATTGATTTTGATGACCTTCTGATTTGACTGCCTGTCTCATACATTTCAAATTTTGGCAGTTTCAGGGTCATCTGATGAATTTCGATGGAAAGTTCTCTTGCTGATTGCCAGATTTTTAGTTTTTTATAGCTCATAGCATACTCTTTAAATGTCCCATATAAGTATGATCCATTAACTGCTAAAACCTTACACTTTTGGCTCAACTTTATTTCAAATTCATAATTTTAATCCATAGGTCAAGTAAAATCAGTGATCAACACACCTTGAACCCTGAACCTTGCCCCTTGCAACCTTGCACCCTGAACCTTGAACCCTGAACCCTGAACCTTGAACCCTGAACCTTGAACCTTGAACTTGAACCTGCATTCTTCTGGATCGTCATACTCTACCTCGCCCTTCTGATGGGAATCTCCATCTGGAAAAGCCGTGCCATTAAGAACCAGGAGGATTTTATGGTGGCAGGCCGATCGGTATCGACACCCAAGCTGGTGGGTACGCTGCTTTGTACCTGGCTTGGATCGGGGACGCTGCTGGCCGGGGCAGGTCTGGCTGCCCGTGTGGGAATTTCCGAACTCTGGCTGGCCGCAGGGGCGTGGATCGGTATCGTAATCGTCTTCTTCCTGGCGGCCCGGGTGCGCCGGATTGCCCAATATACCGTGCCCGATATCCTGGAGCTGCGCTACAACAAATGGGCCCGCATCCTGGGAACCATCGTCATTGTGATCGCCTATACCACCATTGTAGGGTATCAGTTTCGCGGGGGCGGCTTTGTGCTGAACCTGGTGGCCGGTATCCCCGAGTGGCAGGGAGTGCTGCTCACGGCCGGATTTATCATCGCCTTTACGGCCTTTGCGGGGATGCTCTCCATCGTTTCGGTGGATATCATCAACGGTGCGGTAATCACCCTTGCGGTGCTGTTCGCGGTACCGCTGGTATTCGTCAACCTGGGGGGAACCGAATATCTGGCTACACAGCTCGACCCGCAGATGTTCGACATACTGGGCGGACAAAACTGGATCTGGGTGATGGGGGTCTTTTTCCCGACCTTCCTGCTGCTGCTGGGCGAATCGAACATGTATCAGAAATTTTACTCGGCCAAAAACGAAAAATCAGCCAAAACGGCTGTAATGTGGTGGGTGGTCGGCACCATCATCATCGAAACCGCCATTGCATCCCTGGCCATTCTCGCATTCAGCCATTTCAATGCCCTGGATCCGTCGAGCGTTATGCATCTTGCCGCAGAGGACAGTGAGCGGATCATTCTGCATGCTGCGCGATTTGGAACCGAGATCGGCATCCCGCTGGCCGGTGGCCTGCTGCTGATCTGCGCTGCTGTAGCCATCATTACGTCCACGGGCAACAGTTTTCTGCTCACTCCCTCCACAAATCTTACGCGGGATATCTACCAGCGCTTCATCAATCCGGGCGCATCTGAAAAAGTGATCGTCCTGTTTCAGCGCCTGATGGTCCTGGCACTGGGCATCATTGCCTGGCTGCTTCTCACACAGTTCCGCACCATTCTGGATATGGCCTTTACCGCCTACACGATGATCGGCGCCGGGCTGACTCCCGCACTCCTGGCGGCCTTTCTCTGGAAACGGGTCACGACAGCCGGTGGCGTGGCATCCATTGCAACCGGGATGGGGGTCACACTGATGATCACCATCATTAACTCGGTGCGTGACGAGCCATGGATCGGCTTTGAATTTATCGTACTGCCGGCAGCCGGCCTGTCCATCCTTGTACTGATAATCGTTTCCCTGCTGACACCACCCGACCCCGGGGAAAAGTGGAAGCTGTTCTACGAGAAAGATGTGGAATTGCGCGATGCCATCGAGGAATTTTAATACAGAATCCGTGTTCTGATCGTATGTTTCACTTTGCCTAACTCTTTGAGCGCCTTGTCGCCGTGTTTTTTGTCGATGTCGAGCACAACATACCCGATATATTCGTTGGTTTTCAGGTACTGACTCAGCACATTGATATCCATTTCAGACAGGTAACTGTTAATTTCTGAAAGAACCCCGGGTTTGTTTTCATGGATATGCAATATACGATGGGTATTTTTTTGTACGGGAAGGTTCAGCGGCGGCACCGAATGCGACCCAACCGTGGTTCCGTTGTCAATGAAATGGATCAGCTTGGTGGAGACATCCAGGCCGATATTGTATTGAGCCTCCTGCGTCGAACCCCCGATATGCGGAGTAAGAATAACATTCGGCAGGTTTCGCAGTTCCGAGTGAAACGGTTCGCCCTTCGATTCCGGCTCTTCCGGATAGACGTCGATGGCTGCCCCTGAGATGTGACCCGATTCCATGGCGTTTTTCAACGCGGAAATATCGACCACCGAGCCGCGGGAGAGGTTAAGGAGAATGCTTCCTTTTTTCATCTGAGCCAATTTCCCGGCATCCATCATCATTTCAGTTTGAGGTGTTGCAGGCACGTGCAGGGTTACAATATCCGACTGCTCAAGCAACATGTTCAGCGAATTCACCCTTGTGGCATTTCCCATCGGGAGTTTGGGTTCAATATCGTAATAAAACACATTCATCCCCAGGTTCTCGGCCAATACAGAAACCTGCGATCCGATATGCCCATATCCGATGATTCCAATGTTCTTGCCCCGGACCTCGTAGCTCTCTTTTGCATCCTTGAGCCAGATCCCCTCGTGTGCTTTTTTGTCTCTTAACGGAATACGCCGCATGAGCATGATGGATTCCGCGATTACAAGTTCTGCCACCGATCGCGTATTGGAATAGGGTGAATTAAAAACGGTTACCCCGGCATGTGTGGCCGCTTCCAGGTCAACCTGGTTGGTGCCGATGCAAAAACAGCCAATCGCCTTGAGCTTTGGCGCCTTTTTTATGACTTTTTCCGTGATCTGGGTTTTGGAGCGGACGCCTATAATATGGACATCCTCAATATTTTCCAGCAGCTCTTCTTCACTCCAGGCCACTTCATGCCTTTCAACGTTCGTAAAATGATGCTTGTTAAAATTTTCCACCGATGATGGGTGGATTCCTTCCAGCATTAATATTTTAATATTTTCTTTGGGGTAAGAGAGATTCTCTTTGACTTCCGTCATAAAAACGTTCTACTGTTAAATTATTAATTCATGCAAAGGTAACAATAATGCCGTTTTGTTTACCAATTTTTGACGGTTCAATTTTCAGCTGCTGCAATGCAGGGTCAAAGACCGCCAGAATCTGATCCAGATTTATATGTTCATTGGGTGCCCTCGCTGAATAGCTCATGTCCCGAACCGGCGGCTATCGTCCGGTGTGCCAGTGCCTCCGGGGTTGTCTCAGGCTTATATTCAAAATACGATGTCGTAAATACCTGACCTTAGAGAATGCCAAAGGTTTTGGAAGAAAGGCGATTCAGGATTGCGTACGTGATCTATATCCCCTGTTCGTATTTCATTATCGTAATCTGCTAAATTTTCGGATTTCAGGATAATATTGTTGGTTATAGAACTTTTTATGGATCCTGTGAAACTTATGTGATAATCATCTTTATCTATTAGTTCTATTTTCAGGTTTTCATATACAAGTTGCATTTTGCCTGAGCTGGTGTCATCATTCATTTCAAAATAAAAATCAAATTCATGAGCATATCCACTCACAACTTCTATCCCTTCCAGGTCCATAAAGATGGAATTCAACTCTCTTAAATCGAAAGGTTGCAGGTTACCGGATCCTGTCATATGAAAAGGGCCGTCATTTAATGTGAAATTTAATTTTGTGTTGAGTTCAGAGTGGTTTTGCAGGTACGTAACTGCAATAAGCTTTGCGGGGGAAGAAGAAAGTGAATTTACATCACGAAGTTGAACAGTGGAATTCATAAAAGAGATAGTGCCAGGACGAGTACCTTCTTCATGTTGTTCGGAATACTGAATGTTCGTGTTTCTGAAGAACAGGGAATCGAGTTGAATGGCAAAAGGCAGTTTCTGCATGCTTTTATTGATCAATGTCGGATTTTCCTTGTCCGGTTTTCCGGGCAGTTGTTTGTCTTTGGCTACATGAATACTGAATGCATCAAAATCCAGCGATCGGGCTTTTATGATTTTTTGATTGCGGTAAGCGGCCGGATCAATTCCAGAGGCCGTAAAATTCGTTATTTCCATTTCAAACATGTTTGCTGCGTACTCCAGAGAGCTCATAAACTGAAAATATCCTCCCACCGGAGTCAGTTTCATGGACGATAACGTCAAGAGACTATCCTGATGTTCAAAATCAAATCCGGAAAGAGAAAACCGGTACCGGTCCCCTGAGAACAGAAATCCGAGTGAGTCTATAGCAATTCTGTGTTGCGGAGAATTCAGCGAGTCCGGTTCGGCCATAAATTCGAATGAGAATCCTGCTTTCAGGTTCAGGGTGTTCATGCGCTTGCTCTCCCTTCCTTCTTCCCTTACGATAATGGTCCCGTTGATCAAATCAAGCGACTGTATTTCCAGTTTTTTTACAGAAGTGTCATCGCTGGATTCCTCCTCTCCGGTTGAACGAGAAGTATCCCAATCGATAGTGAACGTATCCATTTTAACTTTGGAAAGAATGATATTTTCACGAAAAATAAGGCGCGGGTTCACTCCGAAAATATGGAGGGTATCGGTACGGAAAATGATACGGCTATCAATGGAAGACGAAATTGACATTTGGCCGATAGAAACTGCGAGTTGCAGCGGCGAGACGCGGGCAGAATTTATTTCTACTACGTATTCCGGTCCCAGAGCTTCGGCAAGAATGGATTGAATGTGCTCCTGATCAACTCCGTACCGCAACCATAAGAGCAGTCCCGAAAGGATGATCAGAATTGTGATCACTATAATGAATAGCGCCTTTTTCATGATTAAGGTAAGATTATTTAGGCCACATGCAACACCTATGAAGTATAACTATGTCCTTGGGGGCCTGATATCAACATGGAACATTTATGTGGTTATATTCTTTGTTCCCTCAAGGTACAACCCTGGCATTAAAGGTGTGTTGTATTATCGGATTGGATTTTTATAGATATCACAGTTGTAAGATAACTGCAATGTACATATCCGGCTTGATCCTAATCCACCGGTAATACTGTACTTACGACCGAACGTGCCATGACCGGCCATGCCGCTGGCTGGCTTCAGCGACGAATCTGCAGATTAATAGCCCGGTTATAACGCCCCTATATCAGAGATACCGGCTTTCTCGCTGTATATCTTGGTTGGTTACTGTAAAAGCAATCTGACAGCAAAAAGGAAAGGCCATGACCGGGCTTAGTCGCTTCGCAAAAAACTGAACCTTTCAGATATTGACTGCCCATTCAACATTTTTCAGCGTGCGGGAAAAAACAATTTTGGAAA
>SKRC01000179.1 GCA_007118695.1 Balneolaceae bacterium
GTTCTGGCTGCCGGTTAGGCTTTACCAGACAGGATTGGTTACCTGCAGGTTTCCTGCGAAAAGTTTCAAAGAACGCTTACTAATCCCCTTTTCATGGGCTTAACTTGGCGCAACAATATTCCATCGTCATCTCCAACCTACCCTGTCCATCAAACGGATGGCGGCGGGGTTGTTGGTACCGTAAGCGGCCACATTGACGGCATCACTCTCGAACGGATCAAACCGGGTGAGGATCTCCGGAATATCCGTATCGGCGACTACCGGAAATTCAAAATTACCACCGGCAAAGTAGCTTTGCGATTTAGGCTGGGTCAGGTATTCAAGAAACCGGATCGCATTTTCCCGGTTCGGGGAATGAGCGGCCATCCCGGCTCCGCTGATGTTCACATGAGCCCCGCCATATTCCCCGGATGGAAAATAGATGCCGACCTGTTCTGCCACCGACTGATCGGAGGCCGAAGCAGAAGCCATCAGCCTGGCCAGGTAATAACTGTTGGCAAGAGCCACATCACACTGACCGGCAGCCACGGCCCGGATCTGATCGGTGTCGCCTCCCTGCGGGGAGCGGGCAAAATTGGAAACGAGTTTTTCAGCCCACGCCTCGGTCTGCTCGAGCCCGTGCGTTTCAATCAGGGAAGCGACCAGCGACTGGTTGTAAATGTTGTTGGATGAGCGCACACAGATACGGCCGTTCCACTTGTCATCAGCCAGCTCCCAGTACCCTTGCAGATCGGCCGGATCCACCTTGTCTTTGTGGTAAATAATGCCCCTCACCCTTTGCGAAAGCCCGAACCAATACCCTTCCGGATCCCGGAACTGTTCGGGCACACGCTCATTCAGTATATCCGACGAGACTGCCTGAAGCACTTCAGCTTCCTTGGCCCTCCAAAGGCGGCCGGCATCGACCGTGATGATGATATCAGCCGGACTGTTGACCCCCTCATTTTTAATCCGTTCGATGAGCTCATCGCTGCCGCCCTCGATCAGATTGATCCGGATGCCGGTCTCCTCTGTAAATTGATTGTAAAGATCCAGGTCGGTATCATAATGCCTGGAGGAGTAAATGTTAACATGGTCACCCGCCTCACAGGAGATCAAGGCAAAGGAGAAGACAAACAGGAATATGAGTATATTTCGGATATTCATTTCTGGCATAGTTGACCGGCAATTTATTTAGACCAATTCTAAATAAATTGCCGATCTGAATCAAGCCCGGTTCTGCTTTTTTTGAAGGCTTTCTATTTTCGCAAACCGGAACTTTATCCCACACCCGGATCCGACCAAAATCTGTATTTTTAAAAAACGCCTTCAGACGTTCCCCAAATATTGCTTAAAATGAGGACCTGGTTTCTAAAACAATACGAAAAAGTGGCGTTGTCTTTTACTGTGAAAAGTGGTGCAAACAGCCATAAATGGGCGATTTGTATTCAAACGTTTTGGACAGCGATGTTTCGCACCGTAAATACGTTCAAAGATGATAGATAAAAATGACCTCAGACAGGAACCGATCGAACGGGCTTCGACTATCCCGTCGGACTGGTATATCAACCCGGATGTTGAAAAAATCGAACAGCAGGCCATCTTTTCCCGTGAATGGCAGCTGGTTTGCCATCAGAGTCAGATACCTTCACCGGGCGATTCGATGTGCGCGACAATTGCCGGCAATCCGATTCTGATCATACGAACACCGGAAAATGAAGTGCGTGCTTTCTATAATGTGTGCCGGCACAGAGGCGGGCCGATGGCGGTCAAAAAAGGCACGACCACCGTGCTGCAGTGTCAATATCACGGCTGGACCTACCTGACAGACGGCTCCCTGCGCGGGGTTCCGCAATTCGACCGTGTGGAACTGTTCGACAAGAAAGATTTCGGGCTGATCCCGGTCGCTGTCGGGCAGTGGCAGGGATTGGTTTTTGTCTGCCTGGCTGATGAGCCACGGCCATTTGAACAGGTCATGGACGGTATATCGGAGCGCATCTCCCCCGCCGATTTTTCTGATATGCAGTTTCACGAACGCGTCGTCTACCCGGTCGAATGCAATTGGAAGGTGTATGTGGACAACTACCTGGAGGGATACCACATTCCGATCGTCCACCCGGAACTGGCCAAGTTGCTCGATTATCGCAATTATGTGACGGAAACGGCCCAATGGTACTCCCTGCAGTACAGCCCGTTTGCCGACAAGGATGGCGACAATCCTTACCATGCCGAAAACGGGGAAGCGTTCTACTATTTTATCTATCCCAATTTCATGCTCAACATCCTGCCGGGGCGCCTGCAGACCAACATTGTTGAGCCGGTTTCCGCAGGCCGGTGCCGGGTGATTTTCGACTATTTTTATTCGGATCCGGAACAGGCCAGGGCCAGCGGCACGGTGGCCGATGACATGGCCTACAGCGATAAGGTACAACAGGAGGACATCGAGATCTGTGAGCTTGTTCAGCGCGGCCTCGGCTCAAAAGCCTACGACAAAGGGCGCTTCTCGGTCGAAAGGGAACTGGGCGTTTACCACTTCCAGTCGCTCATCAAGCATAGCATTTCCAGTTAACAGTGGGTCAGTTATCAGTTATCAGTTACCAGTGATCAGTAAACAGTTGGCAGTGTCAGTGGGTCAGTGTGTCAGTGGGTCAAATTTCAGATACCCGCTTTCAGGGCTTTGAAATTTCTGTTTGATTTTTCATTTTATTCAGGTACATATCTTGCGCCATGAATGATCGAATTAAAGAAAAAGCGATTGGAAAATATTTAAAACATTGAGGCCGCTTGCCTTACAAAGATATTGCGAACGGGTGATGGTGGATATCGACAAGATTATTCAAAACAGTGAGAGAGATGCCTATGAACGCTATACAGAGATTTACAAAATTGTTGATGATGGCGATAGAAAGATGGCTCAAATGTTCGATGGTTTCAGCCGATCCAAAGCATTGTTTCAATTGGCCTTATATTATGGCAACAACTTGTTGAATGATGATGAAATCGCACAATTAAGTGAAGTGGCACGGGACAGGATTTTCTCCATCCAGAAAATCTGGGCTGAAGAATAGATCTGATTTACTTACTCATCTAATAGACCCATGCTGAAGATTGAGTGATAAAAGTACATAGATTTACGTTTTCCGCGGTTTGTGTCTCATTTATTTTGGGTGGCCATTTTAAAATCCCGGAAATGTTTTTTTATAATCCCGGATTTTCAGTGGTTCCGGTTTCCCGGTTTGATGCTGATGCATTCCAACCTCATCTGGTCAAATGCCGGGATTGGTTTGCCTGATACCCGCTCCCATTTTAACGATTCAGTTTGTGAGTCACGGCAGAAAAGGCGTAATTAAGATTAAGCAGGTAATGAACCAACCAAACGGAATTGAATGATATGAAAAAAGCAATTTATGCAGCACTGCTGGTCGGTGGATTGTTGTTACTCTACTTTGGCTACCAGGAATCACAATCATTTGCATCCGAAGTAGAAGAATTGTTTACCGGCTCCCCCTCCGACGAGGCCATGTGGATGATGATCGGAGGCGCCGTCGCCGCCGTTATCGGGCTGGTTGGCCTGATGAGGAGGTGAGTTTATTTAGTCATGAGTCATAACTTTGCGGACACATCGCCCGGAGCAGATCCCACCGGTACATGCCGGTATTATGGCCGTCGTCCCAGGAAATTTTTAGGGCGTGATTGCCCACCGTCTCAATCTCTTTGATTTCATATCGATGCACCGGCTCCACAAAAAAGAGCTTCATGTCATATTTGCCCATCTCACTATGGCCGCCGCGACACATCACACATGGACAATTCCTGCGAAGGCCGTACAAAGGATATATGGAAGTGTGGCCGTCGGCCCAGCTGATTTCCAGCACCTGCTCGCTGTTGCTGACCTCGATGGACGTTGGTTTTATGGAATCGCCGGACGGCATATTGGAGTTTGCCATTGAAAAGACTGGTTTATAACATTCGGGTTTACGAATGTAAAGATAAGGAAACTCTATGCTGCTGATCTACTTACTTACAGGAATAATTCTGATTTTCGGGGCATTTGTCGGGCATCAGCCTTATCTGCGTATTGAACAACTGAACAAGACCCGAATTCTCAATACCATACTGGCAGCAACCGCTCTTTTTACTGTTCTGATGGCCGCCTATATCACAGGATACTTCCCGCAGGTGGTGGCAGCCCCGTTCATGATGTGTATCTATAGTTTTTTCGCCGGCTTTTTTACCGGTTATGCCATTCGCCTGATCCAGCTGCGAGGCAGTGCCGGAAGCATTCTCTATATGCACCGTTCGTTTTGGGTTGATCATGCGCCCGGCCTGGCCGCCTTACTGATCATCCTCTATGGCATCTACCGTACATCCATCCTTGTCGATCAGCCGATCACCGGCCTCCGGCTCACTTCCGGCCTCTCGCTGATGGCCTTCGGGTTTTTCGGTCTGACCCTCAAAATTGTACCGGAATTCCGGTCCCGCGGCGTATTGTTTCTCGACAGGATTATCCCCTGGAAACAGATTATCGCCTGGCGATGGCACTCCGAAGAGGTCATCTGCATTGAGTTTATGCATCGGCCCGGACAAACCGGTGAACAGGTCCGGGAATTTCTCACCACCATTCCCCCGGAAGATCGCAAACAGCTTGAAACCATTCTCCAATCGAAAATGGATGATACCAGGAAAGACCGCAAAAAAATACTCGGTTTGGGCGAGGATTGATCGCAGGCAAGGGACAAGGTGCAAGGTGCAGGGTTCAGTTACCAGTTATCAGTTGGCAGTTGCAGTAGCAGATGGCAAGGGTATCTCCCAAGAGGGGAGACCGATCAGACGGATGTTCCCGGCTGATCGTGAGGGGTGTTCACCACTGTTGGCAGTGGCAGGGGCAGTTGCAGTTGCAGATGGCACTTGGCATTCGAGATTCATCTGTTCGTTATTCCGCTGTTCGATATTCTATCGTTCATCGCTCACCCTTTTGTGCTCGACCATCAGGCATTTGTTTTCCACGTATGGCAGTCCGGCGGCGCTGGCCAACTGTTTGGCCTCGGGAGTAGAGACATCGAGCTGGGTCCAGATCAAGGGCTTCTGACCGGTTTTCTCCGACCACGCCGCTATCTCACGAACCATCTCATCGGTGTACCTTTTATTGCGGAAGATATCCACGATATCCACCTCCAGCCCATCCGGCAGATGGTCCATCGACCGATACGCCTTCTCCCCGAGCGTCTCAACAACATGAGGGTTTACCGGAACGATCCGGTACCCGGCCAATTTCAGATACTCGGCGATCTGATAGCTTGTCCGGTATGCCTTATCCGAACAGCCAATCACGGCAATAGTTCGCGCTTCAGTCAAAATGTCTTTCAGAGTTTCATCATCCATAGTTAATCATCTAAAATCTAATTCAATCAAGTCTACTCATTCACATCTAAACCATCGATGCCTGATCAAGAAGAGTTTATCATTCATATCCAAACTACCAAAGTGTATCATCCATATCTATCGGAATCATAAGCGTTTTATTCTCGTTTCTGGTATTGAAAAACGTTATATTTGAGTTCTGCCTGGTCCGGTTGTTTCTGACCGGCAGTATATCATTCAATTGTA
>SKRC01000122.1 GCA_007118695.1 Balneolaceae bacterium
AAGAGATTATTGACGACAAGGATTTTGATACGGTTACCGAAATGGAAGCATTTGAGATGAATCTTTTTGATGATCCCGAATATGGAATACTTCATCAAGGGATTCTGGAAGACAAGATTGTACTTGTAGGTGCGACGATGCCCGAACTGCAGGATCTTCACCCGGTGCCAATCAGAAATCAATTTGGCAATTCCAATATGCCGGGGGTTGAAATACATGCCCATGCCATTCAAAACATTATGGATGGAAAACATCTATATCTCATATCAAACGCCGGGCAGCTGCTGATTGTACTGTTTGTCTCGCTCCTGGTCGTTCTGTTAGCCAGATCCGTAGGATTATGGTCCGGTATGATGCTGACTCTGGCTGGCCTGGTTCTGTGGATCAGTATTTCATTGTACCTGTTCATTGCAACCGGGACGCTGCTTTTTTACCTGAGCCCGTCACTGGCAATTTTATCCGGTTTCGGTAGTGTAAGTGCCTTGAAATATTTTCACGAGGAGAGGGAGAAAAAGCGTATCACAAGTATGTTTTCTTCCTATGTGTCGCCCAAGCTCGTCAACCGTATGATCGAGTCTGATGAGGCTTTTAAACTGGGTGGCGAGGAACTGGAAATTACAGCTCTTTTTAGTGATATAGCTAACTTTTCAACATTTGCCGAAAAAATGTCACCTTCTCTGCTTATCGAGTTGATCAATGAATATCTCGAGGAGATGACCAATATCGTATTGGAAGAAGATGGAACGCTAGACAAATATATCGGTGATGCGGTAATGGCTTTTTATGGGGCACCGGCCGAAGTCCACGATCATGCATACAGGGCTTGCTGCACGGCGGTCAGGATGCAACAGGCATTGGAAACATTGAGAGTACGCTGGAAAGAACGTGATGAAGAACTCAAAGAATTACCGGCTGAGTTACTGGATATGACAATCAGGGTAGGAGTCAATTCGGGCAGAATGGTCGTTGGAAATATCGGTTCGGAAAAAAGATTCAGTTATACAATTTTGGGTGATCAGGTGAATATTGCGGCCAGATGCGAGGCAGCCTGTAAAAAATACGGAGTTGGTATCATTGCTACCGAAAGTACGGTGGAAAAAATTGAGGCATATCCGGTTGATCACCCCTTGCTTTTCCGGCCTCTGGACAATATTCGGGTAAAGGGGCGTCATGAGCCGGTATTGATTTATGAGTGCCTTGGATTCGAAAAGGACCTGTCCGGGAAAGCAAAAAAATGTGTGGAATATTTTAAGCTGGGAATGGATCATTTTCAGGAAAAAGAGTGGGAAGAAGCAATTAAATATTTTTCACATGCAGCCAATTATGAAACTAAATTATATGGGAACGGCAATCACCGGAGCAATCCGTCTGTACTGTATATCCGCCGTTGTGAACAGTTGAGAGCCCAACCCCCGGATGAGAATTGGGATGGCGTTTTTGAGCAAACCGCCGAAAATTAGGGTTTATATAAACTGTGGTAACCCTTATCTTATGGGTTCGGGGCAAGTTCCATACAGCCAGCTCCCTATGAACTCCGTCAGGGCCGGAAGGCAGCAGCGGTAGTAGGTCGTAGCGGCGTGATATGGGTAGCTTGCCCCTCTTTTTTAATCAGGATTTTCAGGATGAACGGATAGGCAGGATTTGTAAATCCGAAAATTTCGCCAGTTTTTCCAATCCAACAATCCTGCGAGTCTTGTAAATCCGACAAATTCCGACAATCCCGCCTATCCGTCCACCCTGATAATCCATCTGTCCTGATTATCCGTCTATCCTGTTAATCCTGATTCTATATCGGAAGCAATTTGATCGGCATGCACTCTTGTGTTTTCGATGAACAGCCGGCTGGTGTCCATGCCGCCGCAAACCACACCTGCAACATAAACCCCTTTCCGGTTGGTTTCCAAGGACTTATCATTATAAACCGGCATCTTGATTTTATCATCGGTCAATTCAATTCCCGCCATTTCCATCAATTCGTATTGAGGGCGGTAGCCGGTCATTGCCAGCACAAAATCGTTTTCAATAACCTCTTCTCCCTGGGGAGTACGCAGAACCACTTCATGCTTGCGGATTTCTACCACTTCCGTATTGAACAGTCCCCGGATCGAGCCTTCTTTGATGCGATTTTCAATGTCGGGTTTGACCCAGTATTTGACGGAATCTTTCAGTTTTGAATCACGAACAGCGATGGTGACCTCAGAATTGCACCTGTAGGTTTCCAGGGCAACATCTACGGCTGAATTGCCGCCACCGATAACCAGAACCTTCTGCCAAGCATATGGATGTGGCTCATCGTAATAATGCTTTACTTTCGGGAGATCTTCACCGGCGATATTCATTAACCTGGCTTTACCATAAAATCCGGTGGCAATAACTACTTTCGAACTTGGATACGTGTCTTTGGATGTTGTGATGGTGAAATTGCCGTCATCACCATGAATTTTCTGCACTTCCTCATACAGCCTGATTGGCAGTTCATAACTTTCGGCAGCACGCCTGTAATATTCCAGTGCTTCGTTTCGGGTAGGCTTATTACCATGCGAAATAAATGGAATACCGCCGATCTCCAGCCGGTCGGAAGTTGAAAAAAAAGTCATTTTAACCGGATAGTTAAAGATCGAATTGACCAGGCAGCCCCGCTCAATGATCTGAAAAGGAATATCTCGTTGTTTCAATGCTATACCGGTTGCCAGCCCAATGGGGCCGGCGCCAATAATCGTAACCATAAGTGTATCTTGTTATAGCTATACCGTATCAACAGTTAACTATATATAAAGCGTTTCTATTTAGGTCTTCCTCAGATATCTGTAATTGTCAGTGCAACAATAGATTACAATGAAAATATCTGTTATAATTGCAAGAAAAAAAGTTCTTCACTTGCAAACTTTCCTTCATTTTGCAACTGGAATATAGGTTCAAAAGATGCGAAATTTAAACGTATGTTTATATGAATACATTCTTGAGCTTCTTAAACTTCGATTATTGGCTACTGAGTACACATTTTTAAATTGCAATTTTCCGGTTAACGTTAACTCTGATTTTTTGAGGAAGCCCTATTTAATTCTGTGGTGGTTTAAATTACCCGTCCCCGGTCCCGAAAGCGTTCGGGACTGAGACGGGAAACATAGTGATCTGAACGTCAGTTTGATATTGATACTCCGATGGCTCTGCACCGGTGTCGTTTATCCGGATACGGTTTTATCAAGGTGCTGTTGCTGAACCCTTTTCCCGGCTCTGTAACCGTAGATGGCCCCGAGCCCACAAGAAAACGCCAGGACAATCAGCATAATAAACCGGGCTCCTTCAATCGATTCACTAATTAGGGCTACCCAAATGGCCGCCGGCAAATAGATCAGAAAAGCAAGGATAAAATGGAGATGGGTCTGTTCAAAGACTTTCCGGATAAATCTTTTTACCGACAAGTAACTGAAATTCAGGTAAACAAATCCGAATGCCAGCAATGCCGCCAGCCCGACCCACCCCTCATCCGTTGCATAGATCAGGAAACTGTCTGTAAAGACAATAATGGCCAAAGATATCATCACTACCCAGGTTGCATAGGCAAAGAGTCGTGGATTGTTATTCATCAGGTCAGTTTTAATTTAAGTGAGGTGCAAAGATACTGAATGGCACGGATAATATTGAGCCGTATCCCCCATGCCATTTTCCATGCCCAATCATCCAAACCTTCAACCTTCAACATTCCATGATCAATATTCGATATTCAATCCCACCCTTCTACATTCAACATTCCTTATTCAATATTCGATATTCCTACGGTCTGCTCTGCTGGATCCAGTCTTCAGGATTAACATTGGTGCTGCCGTCGCGGATCACAAAAAACAGGACTTCCCCGCGAATGGAATTTTCATCACCGGATAGCCCGATTACATCACCCCGGTTCAATACATCACCTCTTGCCACAAAGATATCACTCAAATTACCATACACGGTGATATAACGCCCGTGCCGGACCATTACCATGTCTCCATAGCCTGTCACCGGCTGGACCCGGAATACGTATCCGTCGTTGACAACCTGTACCTGCGATCGGGCGGGTGCAGCGATGTCGATGCCAAGGTTGGGGGTGGTGGTGCGCAATACCGGATGCACCCGCTCCCCGAACCTTTCGATGATGGTCCCGTTTTCAACCGGCCATGGAAGCTGGCCTTTTCTGTCATTGAAGGATGATTCAAAGGCCATTAGTTCATCGTCACCGACAGAGGCGGAACTTGCAGATGGCCTGGCATCAGTACCCAGTGATCCCTCCTCATCAATAAGTTCTGTGAGGATCTCGTCAAGCTGGCGCCGCTCCTCTTCCTTCTGAGCCAGCTGCGCCTCCCAGCTGTCGATATCATTCTCCAGCAGTTCTACATTTCTCTTCTGTTGTTCTTCCTGTTCTGCCAATTCTTCCTTTTCCACCTGAATATCCGCCAGGCTCTGTTCATTTCTTTGTCTTGTACTGTCGAGATCACGGCGTGCCATTTCATACTCATGCTGTGTTTCGCGTATTTGAGCTTCCTGCTCTGCGCGAAACTGATCGAATTTGGCCAGGTAATGAGACCTGACAAGTAACTGATTGATTGAAGTGGAGGTAAGAATCAAAGCAAGTTCTGTAGTCCTGCCATGCTTGTAAAGATAGGTCAGTGTCTGCTGGAATTGTTCAATCAAAGCATGAAGCTGTGTTTCAAGATCTCCGATATTTTCTTCAATCAGGTTTAACTCTTGCTGGATCTGCCGTTGTTCCTGCTCCATCCGGCGAATTCTTTCATCCTGTATGGCAATCATTCGCGTGAGTTCCCGATACTGACTGTACATATCATCGTATCGCTCGGTTGCCCGCTGCAATCGGCTGCGATACGTCTCAATCTGCTCTTCCAGGGATTCAATTTCCGACCTTGTGTTTTGTTGCTGATCCCTGATCTCTGTCCGTCTCTGTTCATAAGACGATTGACTGAATGCGACATCCAGTTGGAGGGTAATGAGCAGTATGGTAATAAATACTAAACGGATGGTCATATCGTAATGATCGGTACTTCATCCGGAATCTGGATTTTCAGTTCCGGAAGTTCTTTATTTGCCTGTAGCTGACGCACCAGCATGGTGACTCTAATCTCACCGTCCGCACTAAATATGGTAATTTTTTTCGGCAGGTAAAAGTCTTCCAGAGATTCATACCCCTCATAACTGATTCTGCTGTATGGAGCATCGGATTCGGGATGAGTCTGCAGGTCCATGATAAACCCGCTGTTTTTGTCTATGGTTATACGGGTTCTGTCTTCCGTTATGGCTACATAATATCGGTCATCCTGGTAAATGTCGGTTATGCCACCCCGGTGAAATGGATAATGGAAGAGTTCAACCAGGTTGATGGTCGCCAGGGTGCCAACTTCTGTTAGATTGGCGTCTTTCAGGGAAATTTTTTCCGCCACTTTATCAATCCTGTTATAAACCAAAACCGAGTCTTTTTCAACCAGCAATTGACCGCCCTCCATACCCAGCCGGTTCCGAAAGGTTACCAGGCTTGCCTCCCTGTTGGAGTGAAAGTCGATGGAGACCCGGTCGCTGTTGCC
>SKRC01000146.1 GCA_007118695.1 Balneolaceae bacterium
AAATAAAAGCTCAATCATAACAGAAGACTGCAAGCAATGAAAGTCATATTTACAATATTCACAAAACTGTCGAACAGTCAAAACTCCGCTTCGGTTCCGGTACCCGATTTTACAAATGGGGACTGGGAAACAAACCGGCGCGGGATGAATGTCAACCTTGAAACCGGAGGCGGCACAACCGGGATTTTGTAGTAACCCGATAGTCGGTGAAACATTCAGTTTCCGTGTGGGGATGATGATCGAAAAATTTGAGGGGATTGAGGATGTCCTTCACCAGTATGAAAAATGGCCGGGTGATGAAGCAGGAGAATTTGAAGATCACCGGAAATAGATGTGATGATCTCTTCATACCAGTTGCTTTTAATCAAATATTACTCAAATGAAAAGGACTTCTACTCGCTTGTTGTCGGTAATACTATTCATTTTGTGCTCTTTTACAGTGGGTACAAACATCTGCACAGATATTGCCGAGCGAACCGGATTGTATCCGCAGAGTCCGGTCATCAGCGGTAATGAATGGGCACCGAAAAACACAATCTTCAAGTCCGGCTCACAGGATACGCTGCATCTTCATTCGGATGAACTGAAACTGGTTGTCGTCAATAATGAATCATATGGAATTGAATCTGACAGGAATTATCACCGGGCAGGTTATAATGGCATATCGGAATTATACCTGAGAAATGGAGGAGAAGAGAACTTTTTCAGGCCGGATGTTTCCGGGCTGAATTTTGAATTCATCTTCAGCGGTGATTCCACCAGCTATGGGGCAGACCTGTTTGAGCCTAGGAGAGCTCCCATGCAGCTGGAACGGCTTGCATCAAATAAAGTGCAATTGATCCAACCAAGAACGGATTTTTGGCCATTACACAGCACGATTACGTTTGAATTGTCCGGCAACCGGGTGGACATGATATACGAGGGTATCCCGTTGGAAAATGCCTGGGACAAGCATGGATATATGGGCCTTTTTTTCGCATCCTATATTTTCAGGCCGCAACAGAAGGGAATTCATTTCATAGGTAGATCCCGATCCGACCCCGATGGCGACCCCGGAAGATGGATCTATCACCTGCCTCCACGGCATGGTGAGGAGGCGAATCACCGGCCGGCCGGCAGTAATTGGGATCCTGAATTTGATGAAGGGTTCCCGGTTAGTTTGGCTTCAGGAATCTCTGACCTTGAATACATCTACCCCTTCTATTATGGAGTTTCCGGAGACCACGTATTAATCATGATGTTTGAAAAAACCGATGAAAATGCGGAAATGCGATTTGCTCAATCTCCGACCGGAGGAGGGCCGGAGAACCCGGCATGGGATTTTCTCTTCTATAATAAAAACCCTGTGCAAGGAGAAAAGTTTTCTTTCCGGCTTGCAATGGTGGTTAAAAAATTTGAAGGGAAAGAAGATGTCATTCATCAGTATGAAAAATGGTCAGGTGTTAAAGTAGCCTGGAGTGAATAAGAGTTACAAGTTCAATCTTTCAACCGGGTGTTCTGGAACCAACTGAAACTATTTAAACGGACGTAATCTTTTTTGATCTTTTTAAATCAGTACATATCTTAACTAACCTCGATTTGGGAATGTAAATTTTCAGTCATACCAGGCGCCTTATTTTTCATACAAAGGCAATCGGTAACCTCTAGAAAATATTGAAAAGCTACCTCCTTTTTCGTTCCGTTGCTCAGTATCGGAACGGAATTTTTTGTGGAACAATCGACGTTTTTCAATGGCATCGCATATTGTTTAATTCAAACCGGTATTTTTAGTAAGAAATTCTTATGAAATCAGTTGAAGAGTTAGATCAAAAGTTATCAGAACCCTCAGACAGATTAATAAAGGATATATCAGAATTGGATGGGGATATTCTTATTCTAGGTGTGGGAGGAAAAATGGGTCCCAGCCTGGCAGCTCTTGCACAACGGGCGGTCAAAGAATCAGGATCAAACAACAAGGTGATTGGGGTATCGCGTTTTTCCAATCCGGAACACCGGGAGGAATTGGAGGACCAGGGCATTACAGCTATTCCGGCTGATCTGATGAAAGAAGATGAACTGGCCGCACTGCCGGATGCAAAAAATGTGATCTATCTGGTGGGTACGAAATTTGGAACCAGCGGTAATGAATGTTTTACCTGGGCATTAAATAGTTATCTGCCAGGAAGAGTAGCAGAAAAATACCGTGAATCTAATATCGTTGCGTTTTCAACCGGGAATGTCTATCCCTTTACAGATGTAGAAGGAGGAGGGCCGACTGAGGAAGATCCTACAGGGCCGGTTGGTGAATATGCACAATCTTGCCTGGGTCGTGAACGGGTATTTGAATATTTTTCCAAAACCAATGGAACCCCTTTACTTATTTACAGGCTTAATTATGCTATTGACATGCGTTATGGTGTACTACTTGAAATTGCTCAATCTGTATATAATGGCACTCCGATCGACCTTAAAACAGGTTATGTAAATGTAATATGGCAGGGAGATGCCAATGAAATTGCTCTGCGTTGTTTTAGCAAATGTACCAGCCCGCCAAACGTCCTGAATGTAACAGGAACGGAAACCATATCCGTCCGGTGGATGGCAGAACAGTTTGGGGAATTGTTCAATAAAGAACCGAAATTTGTCAATCAAGAAGAGCCAACCGCATTGTTAAGCAATGCATCCAAGGCTGAACGACTGTTTGGAAAACCCAGGGTAAGCTTGCCTCAAATGATTGAATGGACGGCCGAATGGGTAAAAAGGGAAGGAGAAACTCTAGACAAACCAACTCATTTCCAGGAAAGAAAAGGAGCTTTTTAATGATGAATCATCCCAATTTGGATCCTGAAATTTATAAAATACTGCATCAGGGTACGGTTATCCCTGCCCACCCGCTGGCTTTAACACAGAACAGGAAGCTGGATGAGGAACGCCAGCGGATGTTGACCCGGTATTATTTGGCAGCAGGTGCAGGCGGCCTGGCTGTTGGTGTTCACAGTACGCAATTTGAAATCAGAGATCCGGGCGTCGATTTACTGGAGCCTGTTCTGAAGCTTGCAGCTGATGAAGTCAATGTTACAGATGTTAAGCATCCAATTATAAAGATAGCCGGAATCTGCGGTCCTACGGATCAGGCATTGAAAGAAGCAGAACTTGCCGTTAAATATGGATATCATCTGGGGCTTGTAAGTATGGGAGGCCTGGATGAGTATTCCATTTCCGATCTGCTTGAACGAACAAGACAAATTGCAAAAGTCATTCCTATATTTGGCTTTTATCTCCAGCCGGCAGTAGGCGGACGCGTACTCAGTTACAACTTCTGGAAAGAGTTTGTTGAGATTCCCAATGTCTATGCCATTAAAATCGCCGCTTTTAACCGGTACCAGACGCTTGATGTTGTCCGTGCGGTAATTGAATCGGACAGAAGGGATGAGATTGCACTCTACACGGGAAATGATGATAATATTATTGGTGACCTGCTCACGCCTTTCCGTTTTAAGGCTAACGGAGAATTTAAAGAGAAACGGTTTGTCGGGGGATTATTGGGCCATTGGGCTGTCTGGACCTCCAAGGCAGTTGAGCAGCTGAATGAGATCAAGAAACTTGACGGCACCATACCCGAGCATTTATTGACGCTTGGTGCGGAGATTACCGATACAAATGCTGTTATTTTTGATGCCGCGAATAGTTTTCATGGATGTATCCCCGGCATACATGAAATACTCAGAAGGCAGGGTTTGCTTGAAGGCAGATGGTGTTTAAATGCTGAGGAAACCCTCTCTCCGGGACAAATGGAGGAAATAGACCGTATTTATGAAAGTTATCCGCATTTGCATGATGATGCATTTGTGAAGGAGCTTCTAAAATCCGAGTTGCATTAATTTGACTTCGAGAAAGATCTAAACGCATTTATATGCATTGTTTACAAGAGAGAAGATAGTTATCAGCAGCATTGATTTGGATCAGATCACCGTATTGAAAGAGAGTACCTGGGGAGCTACCCCTACAGGGTGAGCTTATACGAATCCGGTTTATGTAACGCTTGAAGGGCGACTCCGGGTATCGGCGAAAGATGCGGGTGCGGGAATCTTTATCAAAATCACTTCAAACCTGGAAGATTCGTCAGAGACAAAAGGCCTGTTTGAAAACTCCGCACAGAAGGAAATGGTCCTGAATGTTCTGCTTAAAAGACGTATGGTATTTGGAACTAACTTCGAACGTGCAATGAACCTGGAAAATGAGTAATACTCACCTGGCTTGTTCCGCTTATTTATACCAGATAGATGTTAAACTATATTTTCCCTTCGCATATAATTGTCATTAAAAAGAAACTCTAAAATATAATTGAGTTTATCTTCTTTCCAAGCCTTTGGTTTACTGTATATTCAACTCCATTGATTTTTACACTGTTCCCATTTCAAAACAGTTGATTATCCTTCTTATCATTATTCAATATTAAACCACTTCATTATATTATCGTTAGTCTTTTTGTCTGCTTAGATTTTATTTTTTACAAAAAAATAAAAAAAACGATTTGACAACGCCTTTTATTTTCTTTACTTATTCTTTTAAGGGAGGTATTTAACAAATTTTAACCTCTGTAACCTAAAAACGATGCTATGAAAAAATCAATTACTATAATGTCCAAATTCCTGTTAATAGGAATTATCTCTTTGGGTATTGTTGCGAATGTACAGGCTCAAAGAGTCGTATCCGGCACGGTTACGTCAGCAGATGACGGCCAGGTGTTGCCTGGGGTCAATATTGTCATACAGGGTACTACTATAGGAACTGTAACAGATGCACAGGGTGAGTATGAAATTACCGTTACAGACAATAGTCAGGTTCTGCGTTTTTCAATGATTGGTTACTCAACCCATAACGAAACCGTAGGCACCCGGTCGGTTATCAATGTTACGATGCAGGTAACGGCCCTGGAACTTGAAGACGTCGTTGTAACGGCGTTTGGTGTTCAGCGGGAAAGGCGGTCTCTGGGGTATTCCACTCAGAGTGTTCGTTCCGAAGCACTCACCCAAGCCCGTGAAACGAATGTTCTGAGCAACCTGAGGGGACGTGTTGCCGGTGCGGAAATTACTCAGTCGCCAGTAGCGGGCGGGTCCTCCGGTATACTGCTAAGAGGTGTAGGTTCCATTACCGGAGACAATATGCCATTGGTTGTGGACGGTGTGCCCATTGACAATTCATAATTGCAAGCTCCGGGTGTTGGCTGGGGTGGCATCGATTACGGAGACGGAATCGGTGGTGTACGACCGGATGATATTGAGGACATTTCAGTATTGAAAGGTCCTAACGCTGCCGCCCTTTACGGAGCACGGGCTTCCAATGGTGTGATCCTCATTACCACAAAAACCGGGGTGAGAAGAGATGGCATCGGAGTGGAATACAGCTCCAATGTTACCTTCGACCGTATTGGAATGAAACCACAGTTTCAAAATAGATATGCCCCCGGTTATGGCTGGACCTTTGAGGATGCCTGGGGAACGGTCGAATGGGAGGACGGGCAAACATATCCCGAATATACCGGTGGAATCGACAGTCACGGCCCGCCCCTGGATGGAAGAATGATCATTATTCGTCATCGACCGGATTTAGGCCCGGTTCCTGCTTCTCCCCAGCCAAGGGATAATATCTATGATTTTTATAACACCGGCGTTACGGCTAACAATGCCATTGCTTTTTCCGGCGGAGATGCGGCGACTACCTATCGCCTCTCTTTCACCGATCAGAGAAACGAGGGCGTTGTTCCCAACAGCGAATTTAGCTCAAATTCGGTGGCCTTGCGAATCACTTCCCGATTATCGGATAATTTAAGTGTCGATGGCCGCGCCAATTACTACAGGCACGCGGGAACCAACCGCCCGGAATTGGGTGGGCAACTGGCAGGAAATACGTTTCTGAATTTGATGCTGATGCCCCGGTTTGTCGATATGGACTGGCTGAGAGACTATAAGACTCCGGATGGAGATCGGATAAATGTGGCTTCCAGATTCCCTTCGAATCCTTACTGGATGGTCAATGAAAGACAGAATGAGGATACCCGTGATCGCATATACGGTTTCTTATCGGCAAACTATCATTTCACCGATTGGCTGAACCTGAATGTTCGGGCCGGCACGGACACCTATTATGACCAGCGGTTCCGCCGTTCAGCCATTAATGATCCTGGCGACCTGGATGGAAGGGTCGAAAACAGGGCGTTCAGAGTCCAGGAGAATAACTACGATTTCATGCTTAACGCGATGGGTGACCTGAATCCTGATTTCAGTGGTTCATTAGGATTTGGCGGCAATTACCTGTTCAGGCGAAGTGAAGAAACAGGCAATGTGGGCATCAACCTGAGCATACCGGGTTTGTATCATATCAACAATGCAAACAGTGTGACCAACATCTATGAGTTAAGAAGAAATGAGATGCATTCCCTCTATGCCGTCGGGCAAATCGGGTTCAGAGATTATCTATATCTGGATCTGTCGGCAAGAAATGACTGGTCTTCGACACTGGGTGTAGGAAACGAATCGTTCTTCTATCCTGCAACGAGTTTGTCGTTTGTATTTTCAGATGCATTTAATATCCAGTCATCGATTCTGACCATGGGCCGGCTGCGTGCCTCTTATGCCCAGACCGGTAACGATACCTTTCCGTATAGAACGAAAGCAGGTTACAACTTATCTTCGACCGATTTTGACGGGGTGAGGCTGGCCACCGTTCCGGGTACGATTCCTCTCATTGATCTGAAAAATGAGCTGACCAAATCGTGGGAATTTGGCGCCGATATCGTTTTATTTGAAAACCGGCTGTCAATCGATTTTGCCACCTATTTCGCATCAACATTTAACCAGATCTTCAGTGTTCCGGTTTCCACGACAACCGGTTATAATTCTCGCCTGATCAATGCCGGGCAGATTGACAACCAGGGCATCGAACTGTCTGTAAATGCCGCTCTGATTCAAACGCCTGATTTTGCATGGAATGTAGGGTTAAATGCGTCCAGGAACAGGAATGAAGTGATTGAGCTGGCAGAAGGCGTCGATGCCCATCAGCTGGCTAATGCCGGTCAGGTAACACTTCAGGCCCGACCCGGCCAGCCATTTGGAGATATGTATGCCTGGACACCAATGTATACGGATGACGGACGCGTGGTTCTTAACGAGAACGGTACGATTCGCAGGGCTACTGAACAGTCGATAATCGGCAATATGCAGCCCGATTTTACCGGCGGTATCGTCAATGAAATTTCCTACAGGGGATTTTCTTTGGGTGCTGTTATTGATTTCCGGTTCGGTGGAGACCTCGTATCCATGTCCATGCGTGAAGGAATTATGAAAGGTACCGGTATACATACGCAGAACAGATCAGAAGAAATGTATCACGACGGTGTGATCGGCATTTTTGATGATGATGGAAACCTGATAGATACCAGGGAAAACGACGCACCTGTCAATCCTGTCGCTTTCTATCCTGCACGTGTCTGGGGTCAAATGGCTCCCTACTGGCTTGTAAGCGGAACGTATATGAGCCTGAATGAAATGACGCTGGGATATCGCTTCTCGCCCTCATTTTTAGCCCAGACTCCGTTAACATCGCTGAGTGTTTCCATAGTAGGCAGAAACCTTGCTTACCTCATTTTGGATGAGGACCTCAGGAAGATGGGTGTTCCCCCGCTGAGTTCGAACACCCGGTCTCCCGCCGGTATGGCGTATGAGGAAAACAACTTCCCATTACTGCGTACCATAGGATTCAACGTCAATGTACAGTTTTAAACAAAAAGGAAACTACTCATGAAGAAAATGAAATTTATATTCACAACACTGCTTGGCATTCTGTTTTTGACATCGATCCAGGCATGTACAGATCATTTCGATGAATTGAACACCAGCCCTACGCTGGTTGGCTCCGACGTAGTTGAGCCGGGCATGTTATTTGCTCAGGCTGTGCGGGACGGCGTCTATCAAATCCCCAATTATTCAGGACCCGTTAAAGAGTATTCCGGTTATAATGTCAGCCAGTCATCCGGAAATATCTTTCTTGAGGCGCCACGTGGCGGCTCATTCGGAATGTATACCAATCAGATCGTTGCCATTTCGGATATGATTCGTCTGACAGAGGGTGATCCCTGGTTTGCGAACCATAATGCGAAGGGACGGATCTGGAGGGTTTGGCTGTTTCAGCATATAACCGATCATTATGGGGATATTCCCTATTTCGAAGCGGCGCTGGCCCAGGAAGACGCCGTTTCACACCCCGCATATGATCCGCAGAGGGATATTTACGTGGACATGATGGAGCAGCTAAGGCAGGCTGTTGATGACCTGCAGGATTCGCCCGACAGGGGCAGCCTGGGAAGCAGTGACCTGTTGTATGGCGGTGACGTGGAGATGTGGAGGCGCTTTGGAAACTCACTCAGGCTCAGGTATGCACTTCGCGTGCGGTTTGCCGACGAGCAGCTCGCGACCGAGCACATTTCGGATGTGATAAATGAGCCGTTGATTGAGGACAACAGTCAGAATGCTTATATCATGACCCTCCCCGACGGAACAGTTCACAATTCGAACAGGCATCCCATGTTTAATGCAAACATCAACCCACTGAACCCGCTGACCTGTACGCATACCATGGTGTATAGCATGAGGGAGGTCACCTCGCCGGATCTGGATATGGATGATCCCAGGTTGTCGATCTGGTGCCTGCCGGCTCAAACCGATGGGGAATACCGCGGGAATGTGATCAACCGGCGGGATGGATACCGCTGGTTTCACACAAATGAGAACATTTCGCATTTAAATGAACGGCTGGTGCGGGCTGACCAGCCGATCAATGTGATGACCCATTCGGAAGTTGCCTTCAATAAGGCGGAAATCTACATGGCCGGTCTGGCAGCTGGAAATGCGCAGGAAGAATATGAGGCCGGACTGCGATCAGCCCTGGAATTTTATGAAGTGGAAGAGGGCGATATATCCGATTTTCTGGCAAGTTCAGCAGGCACGCTATCGGGCGACGACGAGGACCAGCTCAGGCAGATCAGCACCCAGAGATGGCTGTCCTTGTACGGGCAAACGGCTGAAGGCTATAGTGAATGGAGACGAACAGGGTATCCGATTATATATAACTATCCGTCTGATGATGGAAATACGAACGGGCAGGTACCCCGCCGGACAACCTATCCCACATCGGAGTATGATAGAAACAACTCAAACCTTCAGCAAGCTATCGACCGTTTGGGTGGAGACACACAGATGAACAGAATTTGGTGGGATGCGAGACCTGATTTACCCTTGCAGCATCCCGATTGGGGATTATTTCCACCGCCGCCTGATCAGGATGTGACCCAGGAATAATTCAATCCGTGATGCAACACAGCATCAAGGTGATTGTTATTTTAAAATAAAAAGAATGCCCGCTCCCCATCAGCGGGCATACTTTTTTAAATAAAAAATCCGTCAGCCAACGGGTCTTTGTTCCGAATACACTTGTCGGAATTCATAATCCAATGGAAATTTGCAGTTTTCATATCACTCAACATATATACGATAAGTGAAATCAAACCATATAATATATTTTATCCTGTGTATGCTTTTATCAGGGTGCGATTCATTTAGAAATTCACCTGATCAGGATATTACGGAGCACGAAAGTGAAGAATCAGAAGAAGAAGTAGCAGCAGACATAGGTTGCGCTGTAGATGAGAGTATGCCTGTAGATTTATGCAGTGAGATGGGCGAAGGCTGGATTTTTTGTGACGATTTTGAAAGTGATGAGTCCCTGGAAGAACGATATTTTGAGTATGTTGATTCAAACGGAAGTTTTACACTGGCCGATACGGTTGGCAGGGGCGGTGGCCGGGGAATGCGGACCGTTTTTGATGAAGGCCAGGTTACTGCAGGTAACCTTAAGCTTTCATTTGGCCGGCATGAAGTTGACAATGCGGACAGTAAAGCAGTAATGAATGATCAGAATTTCTATGAAATATACTGGCATATTGATCTATGTCACGCAGCTAATTGGACAGGGGGTGGTGGGCATAAATTAAGCCGTTCCACTACACTGCTTGATGGATGGGCACAAGGACATATAGGCCATATTTGGGATGGAGGGACAAATCAGTATTACCTCAGGATGGACCCTGCAACCGGTATTGATGAAGAAGGGAATCTGGTATCGACACGTTATAATGACTGGGAGAACCTGAGATGGATCGGTGCAGTCAATGGAACAACCCCGATCTTCGATTCGGATTCTGTTGGTAAATGGTATAGCATAGAAGCCCGTGTGAAGTTAAATACTCCCGGTGAATCCGACGGTATTTTTGAATTCTGGATCGATGGTGTACTTCAGGCCAGCAGAGATGACTATAACTGGCACGGTAGCTGGAACGATGATCCAAACAATTACGGGATAAACGCGATTTTTCTTGAAAACTATTGGAATGATCCGGGTTCGGTTCAAAAGCAGGAGCGATATTTTGATAACTTTGTCGTAAGCACAAAACGAATAGGCAATTTAAGAGATCCAATGGAAAAGTGACGTTGAATCAACAATGCCTTGCCTTTTAGGCCATAATTGATAATTTGACAAACCGGAATGCCCTTGCCCAAACAAAATGGAATTGACACTAGCATCCCCGGTCAGTAGCTGAGCGTTAAATAAATCATAACTTGATGGTTTAGGAAAAGAGCTTACCAAAATGCTGATTCACTTATCCGGCCTGAAAAAATATGATCGGTTGATCCCCCCGGGGGTACTTGTCACTCCGGTTATGATCATTATACTTATTCTACCCATTGCAGCCCCGGCGCAAACGGTAAGCGTCCAGGGCTTCATTACCGACGGATCATCCGGCCAGCCACTTGAAGGAGCTAATGTTATTTTCCGGGAAATAGAGGAAGAGCAAATTTACGGAGCTGCTGCCGACAGGAACGGATTTTACAATGTAACCGGGATCGCGCCGGGTCGTTATGAATTACAGGTCAGCTTCCTGGGCTATACTCCCCATACCGACACCCTCCATCTTGGAGACCAGCCCAATTTAATTCTTAGCGTTGCACTTCAGACCGATCCGGAACAGCTTGATGAAGTGATTGTAACCTTACGAAGAACAGGAGCCACACGCCGCTCCGTGGGCGTACAAAGATTGAGTACGATTGAACTCAGAAGGGTTCCCACTCCGGCAGGTAGCGGTGACCTGGCCAGCTATCTGCTGACACTTCCCGGTGTGGTAGCTACCGGCGACCGGGGAGGCCAATTGTTTATTCGTGGCGGAACGCCTACTCAGAATATGGTGCTCATCGATGGGGCGATGATATATCAGCCTTTTCATATCGTCGGTTTTTTTTCTGCCTTTCCACAGGATCTGGTTACAGGGGCTGATTTCTATGCCGGTGGCTTTGGGTCAAGGTACAGCGGCCGCGTATCCTCGGTGATTGACGTGCAAATGAGGGAAGGCAACCGATACGAGAGCATGGGATCAGTTTCGGTGAGTCCGTTCGTGGCCGGGGTAATGGCTGAAGGTCCTGTCGAAGAAGGGGTTTCATCATGGATCGCATCGGTACGCCGTTCCGTCATCGAACACACCAGCCCGGTGTTTTTACCAGAACAACAGCCACTCAGATTCGAAAGCCATTACTTTAAATTCAGTCATTCACAAGATGATGTACGATGTTCTGCATCGGTATTGCATACCTACGACCGGGGGCGAATGGATTTTGAGCATGATGATGCTGTTCAGTGGGGAAATTTTGTACTCGGAGGGCGTTGTTTAAGCCTGCCCGAAGGCACGGATATGTTCAGGGAGATGAACCTTAGTGTATCCCGTATAGGTAATACCATGAATGTGGGGCACTCCGAGCTTTTTTCCAATGTGTTTCGATCCAGTATTGATGTTCATTCTATACGAATGGCAGGCGGGGTAAGGATTAATTACGGACTGTTTATTTTGATGAAATTTCTTAATTATGACATGCAGGAACTGTTTTTTACACGCCGGCGTTCGGATACATTTATCTCGGGTGCAGGAGGGTACCTGGAAGCCGGTTTCCCGGTCGGCCGGCGAATCAGAATACAACCGGGCGGAGTATTCGCTTTTTATCCGGGCATGTACGGGATTGTCCTGGAACCCCGCCTCCAGGCTTCATGGCAGCCCTTTGGCCGGGATGAGGAGGAGTTAAGCGCTGCATTCGGATTGTACCGCCAGCCGTTGATTGGCGTGGCCGACCGCAGGGATGCCAGCTCGGTTTTTACGGGCTGGATGCTTTCACCCATCGACGAAAAACAAAAAGAAGCCATTCACGCTTTGGCCGGCTGGGGACAATCGCTTGGTGACGAATTCCAATGGTCGGTCGAAGGTTTTTACAAATGGATCCGCAACCAGCCGGTTCCGGTATGGAGCACCAATGCGCAGTTTACCACCGAACTGGCCCTGGCTCACGGATACGTTTATGGCGGCGATGTGAGACTGGATTATAATAGAGGGCCCTTTTACGGATCAGCAGGTTATGGTTATACTCTTACCGAGTATACATCCGCACAAGACCATTTCAGCGTTTGGTATGATGAACCGGTGCAGCGTTTTCATCCTCCTCATGACCGCCGCCACCAGATCAACATGCAGGTCGGTTTGGAACTGCGAAAGTACACAATCAATATCGGTTGGCAAATGGGTACCGGTTTACCCTTCACACAGCCTATGGGATTCGATGAACGCATCCGGTATGGCGACGGGCTGCCGAATGTAAGAACAATTTATGAGTTTCCCAGAATGATCATGGACCGGCCGTATCAGGCGCGAATGCCCGACTACCACCGCCTGGATGTATCGATGGAGCGTCTGTTCAGGTTCGGAAATTCAGGGCTGCGCTTCCAGGCCGGCGCGATCAATGTGTACGACCGTACCAACATTTTTTACTACGACGTATTTACCCACCGGAGGATCGATCAGTTGCCAATTGCACCTTATTTTTCATTGAAACTTGAGGTACGATGATGTCAGTGAATGAAAAGACAAAAGACAAATGTGAAAATTCCCTCCCGAACGCTTTTGGGAGGGATTTAGGGGTATTTGTACTCTTTTTATGTTATAGGAAGAAAAAACACCCCGATAAGCCATCTCGCCAATTGGAGGGAGGACTTTTGCCTTTTGCGTTTTGCCTTTTCACAATCTATGTGCTAACACTTTCCGGCTGCGATGATACCTTCCAGCCCATACAGGAGAACCCGGAGCATCCTTTTACCATTTATGGTCATCTGGACGCTTCGGTTGATACGAACTGGGTTCGTGTAACGCCGGTCCGTGAAACCCTTTATCTTGAGGAGGGCGACACTACAGACGCTGTGGTAACAATTGAACACCTGGAAACTGGCGAAATCGTCACTTTGAAAGATTCTCTGTTCCAACGCGCTCCGAGGATTTTCGTGTTGAATTGGTGGACCACCATGCAACTGGAACCAATGCAGTCTTACCGGCTTGTGGCAAAAAAACCCGACGGAAGGGCCAGCAGTGCTACGGTTACCCTGCCTGATACATTTCCGGAGCCCATTGCCACTGCAGGCTTTGTTAACATTGATGTATATATAGAAGGTGTCAAGAATTTAGCCGATGCATCGGTTTATTATCTTGTACGCGATCATGTTAATAACTCTTCAATAAATTTCAAATTTACCCATCTTAAGGATACGGTCAGAACGGCTATGCCGCCCGGCGTGCACCAGTTTAATTTTAATCCCGAAGAACATGAATCTTACATTGATGATTTTTTTTATGAAATCCCTTATACAATTTTGGGCAGGTGGATTTACGTAGCCTCGGCGGGCCCGGAGTGGATCTATTTTCCTGATTATGATGAAAGGGAACTTGAACTGCCGGATGCTGTAACCAACATCGAAAACGGAGCCGGTTTTCTGATCGGGGTTGTGAGTAAAAGGGTTGAATTTTGAAGATGTTGGATTAACTTAACGTCTGAAATAATTCAGATGTGAAAATATAAACCTGAAAAAGTAACTGTGATTATGAAAATGAAATTTCTATTGTTCTTATTGTTAGGATATGCTTCCTGTGCACCCGGTACCGACACCGGGTTACAGATTCAAATTGATGCGGGAGAATATGACCGCCACAACTCCATTGTCTCTTTCCAGGTGCCGGATACACTGGAACATGAAGCATATCAACTGATGGATTCACAAGACAACGTTATTCCGGTTCAGATCGAAGGCCGATATGCCACATTTGTTCTCCCCGGCCTGAACGCAGGTGAAAGTCTCTCTTTGCGCCTGGTGCCTTCAAAGATTCAGAATGAAAAGGGTGTATCCATTCAATTTTTGCAGGATGCCGTTGGCTTTAAACTGGATGAGAACAGGCCTGTCCTTCAATACAGATCGGGTGCCGGAGGGCTTGAATTGGAAGATATTGATGAAGTTCACTATCGAGGCGGATATATTCATCCGGTGATCAGTCCGGACGGACATGTTATTACTCAACACTATAATCCCGACCGGCCACATCAATATGCTATTTGGTCCGGATGGTCAAGGACCGAATTTGAAGGAAGAAACCCCGGCTTCTGGACTGCAGCAACCGGAACCGGATCTGTCGAGGTTAATTCGATTGACAATCTCCGAAGCGGCCCTGTCTATGGCGGCATCCGGACCAGGCACCATTTCATAGATAAAACGACGGATGAAAATACCACCATTTTATCCGATAACTGGAATGTCCGGGTGTACAATGTACCTGAAAAAAATAACTTTCCAGTGCACATATTTGATCTGGATGTATCGCAGCGGAACATCAGTGAAAGTCCGTTTACCATTAATGAATGGGTGTATGGCGGGATCGGATTTCGTGGAAATGATTCCTGGCTTGGAGAAGAGAATGCCCGGCTGCTGACATCTGAGGGGAAGACGCGGGTTGATGGTGAACCGATCAGGGAGGTCTGGTCGGACATTGGTGCACATCAGTCAAGAGCCCGCTGGGCCTATCTCTCGGGAGTTGTTGACGGTGAGAATCCCGGAATTGTCATACTTGTACATCCCGAAAACTTTCGTTTTCCCGAACCGATTTTTATGAATTTGAGAGAGCCCTTCTTTATGTTCAGCCCGGCAGTTTTGGGAGATATTCATATCGAGCCGGGAGAATCGTTGCGGTTGCGTTACAGATACGTGGTCATGGACGATGAACCCGCCCCTGAGTTCCTTGAAAGCTTATGGCAGGATTATGCATATCCGGTAGGTGTTACTTTTAATTGAAGCTCGGGTAATATTAAATCCTCCGGGCACATCCACCGGTATTTTTGAGTTCTGGATCGATGGTGAGTACCTTACGATCATCTTTGTCATATAGAAAATTGAACGGATATACAGACAGGTGGCATGGCTTTAGTTTTTTGTTTAAAACTTCGGTCATCCAAGTCATATATTTACTTGTTAATCTCATTAATTTCACTGTAAAGGCATGGTTAAAAAAATAGTTTTTATCGTCATCGTTGTATTTCTCTGTCATTTATACGGTAATGTCAGTATCAAAGCTGGAGAGAGAGGCTTCGACGGATATGATCAAGAAAAGATTACCGGGGTATTTATTGATGATGAGCGAATCGGATTGAAACGTGAGCGTATCAAAAATCAGCATGAGCCAACCTATTCGGCCTTCCTTGAATTGAAGAATCAGAAAGCTGAGCTCCTCAGGCGTGAATCACATGTACCGGATGAGTGGTATGTTCCGGCATTTTACCGGGACAGCGAAGGACATCGTCAGTCAAAGGCAGCTTTGCAGGATGATGCAAATACAGCTTATAAACTGGCATTGCTCTATCGTCTTACGGATAATATTGACTGTGCAAAGGCTGCGGTCCGATTGATAGATGCGTGGTCGGGATTGGAAAATTTGCAGCGGCACGATGATTCACAGCTTTCGTTTACCTATCATTTTCCTGCAATGATCTTTGCTGCCGATATGCTTCGCGGAAGTGAGTTTTGGACCCCCGGGATAGAAGATCGGTTCACTTCATTTTTACGTGAACGGGCAATACCGATGAATACGATGGATCGGGAGAACAATTGGGGCAACTGGGGATTGGTGCTCGTGCTGGCCGGTGCTGCATTTTTGGATGACGATAAATTGTTCGGGGAAGGTGTTGAGAGATGGAAGTACTTCATTGAAGAACAGATTGCAGAGGACGGGCACCTGCCACATGAGGTAACCAGAAATAACGGCATCGGAGAGAGGGGCATCTGGTACACCCATTTTACACTTATGCCGCAAACGATCGCTGCCGAGATTGCAAGGGTAAACGGAGTGGATCTCTACGAGTATAGATCCCCATCAGGCCGTTCCCTTGAACTTGCATTTCGCTGGATATCACCGTTTGTGCTTAATCCGGATAATTTTCCCTATTTCAAACCGGATGAAGGCCGGGAACAGTTGGGTACGAACTATGTCAACTATTTTGAAATATTAAATTCCCGCTGGCCTGATGATGCAGCTGAGGAATTGCTAAAACGCCATCGCCCGGTCAGGGCCACTCACAGTACGCCAGTATTGACATTAACCCATGGTGAACCGTTGTCAAATTAATGTTGTAACATTTTTATCCTCCAGGAGAAGTTTTGCCTCACCATTTTTTCAATTCTAATTTATAGGTATTGACACTGGGTTAATTGCCGGTCAGTCCGGTTGCACTATTAATTGATTCTGCAAATAATTGCAAAGAGAGATTATCCCGGTTTTGCTGTTCCAGCTGACGGGTCATTTGCATGTTTTGATTGAAATGAGCTACTGCCCACCGGGTAGTCAGATGATCGGGCTGAGCATTTTGCCATTCATCCATCAATTGCTGTGCTTGCGTATTTTGTCCGTTCATTCTCAATGCAAGAACAGCGGCATACTGGCCTGCTCCCCGCCGATTCGGAAATGCTTCGGTATACGCTATTACATCATTGAATAATTCATTTGCCCGTGACTGGTTATCCAATTGCTGATGTACAGCAGCTTTCAGGAAATTTGTCAGACGGATGTCCGGATCAAAAGGTTCGCCTACCGCCAGGTTTTCCGGCCAGGTTTTGGCATTTTCAAGATAATTCAGCGCTTCCTGCATTTGTCCGTCATTGATCAGTTCGGTTGCATGGAAAATGTTAGCCTGTTCAAAAAGTGTTCGGGATTCACCAGCCTGATAAAATGGAAGCAGGTTAATCTGCGTCAGATGATTGACGCATGCTTCATACTGTTGATTGTGCAGCAGAGCCCTGGCATAGTCTATGGCGATGGCATCAGTTTCGGGAAATTTCTCAAAAGCTCCCTCAGAAATATCCAATGAATTTTCCCAATTTCTTAGATTGGCATAGTGATCATTCAGATAGTGCCAGGTACGCCACTCTTCCGGATCCAGATCTACGGCTCTGGTTAAATCACTATAGACATCTTCAGTCGCGCGGTCAAGTTCATCACGAAGAGTGCCCCGTACCAGGTAGAAAGGGGCGTAATCCGATTCATTGCCAATCTGGTCAAAAAGTTGAATTGCATCACTGTTGCGACCTGCATTGAAGTATACCAGGCCAAGATAATAACTGTTTTTCCACGAACTGTTCTGCTCTTCTGCCCATTTTAAAACCGGAATACTTTCCGGCCTGAATGGAAAAACAAGATATGGAGACTCAGCTACGGCACGATCCAAATAATCACTGCTCTCACCGGCCGAATAATCCTTCTGTAAATAGGCCAGCCAGTAATTGATCATGGGTTGAGATGGCGCCTGTT
>SKRC01000169.1 GCA_007118695.1 Balneolaceae bacterium
AATTGCAAGTGATCAGGATAAAATACGCCATTCAAAATCGGTCAAACCTGTGGGCATGGGTCTTGAAGAAGGGGAATGCATTGTTTTTGTGCCTGAAGATTCCAATATGAAAGGAGCGGGAAAAGATGGTGACGATATCGGTGCTAATATTCTTTATCGCTACAAAGATGGAAAATTAACCAATAATCCCCTATGGAATGCTGTCAGCGGTGAATTTCCACATGGTGCACTTGTGGAAGGCATAAATGACCTGCCGGGAGAATCCCTTTTTGATGTACACAAACGGCTGAATGTTAATCATAATGGTTGCTGGCTTCCCTACAGTGAACAATGATATTGCAGGGATTATTCATACTTATTGTCATTCATTGCAGTTTTATTTCGATGTTTGACGAATGTATATATATTTGATTAGTTGATCCGTAAATCATTAAACCGGGTAACTAAAAATGTTATCAACAGAGATAGATTAAAAAAACTGATGAAAACCAGTTCTGTCATTCCAGCCTTTATTGCACTGCTTATATTGATGAACATTTCATGCAGATCCCTGGAAACTGTGGAAGAGATCAATGAAAGTGCATTGGTTGAAGTACCAGCAGACGACAGGATGAAGATTATCGGCTATGTATTCGGGTCACGAGACCCCGATATCGAGAATATCGATGCAGCCAAATTGACGCATATCAACTATGCATTTGCAAATATAGAAGACAATGAAGCCGTTCTTGAGCGGCCTTTTGATCAGTCCAATTTAAGCAGGCTGAATGCCCTGAAAGAGAAGAATCCGGATTTGAAGATTCTTGTCTCTGTTGGAGGGTGGACCTGGTCGGGAAATTTTTCTGATGCAGCCCTCACTCCGGAATCACGGCTTCAGTTTGCCAAGAGTACGGTAGAAATGATTCGTGAGCATCAGCTCGATGGTATTGATCTGGATTGGGAGTATCCGGGGCAGGCCGGAGCCGGGAATATTCACCGGCCTGAAGACAAACAGAATTTCACGCTTCTTCTGCGTGCAGTCAGAAGGCAGCTCAACAAGCTTAGCGATAAGGAAGGCCGGGAGGGAACGAATCGATATCAGCTAACCATTGCCACCGGTTCAAACCAGGCCTATTTTGAACATACCGAAATGGATAAAGCTCAGCGATACCTGGATTTTATCAATGTGATGGCATACGATTTCCATGGAGCCTGGACGCCTACGACAGGTCATCATACCAATCTCTATCCCGCTGCAAATGAGCCGAACAGAAATTCTGCGGTACGTGCAGTTGATTATCACCTGGAGGCGGGAATTCCTGTGGAGAAGTTGGTATTGGGTGTTGCTTTTTACGGTCGTGGATGGTCCGGAGTTGAACCTGACAACCGGGGCCTTTATCAGCCATATGAAGAGTCACTGCCGGGTATTGGGTTTTCGGATTTGAAAGCTGACTATATAGATAACAATGGATTTCTGCGATACTGGGACGATGAGACCAAAGCTCCTTACCTGTGGAATGAAGAAGATCGTATTTTTTACACCTACGATGATGAAGAATCATTAAAGTATAAAGCGAAATTTATCAAGTCGAAAGGATTGACCGGAGCGATGTATTGGGAGCATGCAAGAGATCCCGGTGAAACCCTTTTGAGAGCTCTTTATGAGGGCTTATATGAATGATTTAACACATATTGCACTTTGTATATCGCCTTACTTTCAGGGGAGATGTATGGGTTCCAGCTTGTAAATCATGAGCTTGGATTAAAAGGCGAATCAATTGCGTTGGTTCCGGCACCGGGGCGGGAGCGAAATTAAGAACGTTAGATCTGCTCGTGAAACAGATATTATGCAGATTCAGTAAATTTTATAAATTCATCTTTCGGGAATGCAACACAAATAAATTAACTCTGAGAGACTCTCTCGAGTTCAATATCAGTGTTCTGCAAAAGAATAAAATGAAGTTAATCTTTTCAATACTATTGTCTTTCCTGGTTTTATCTTGCACAAAACCTCTCAAGCAAGATGCTCCAGCTGAAGATCCACAACAGGAGTCAGGTTGGTCAAGAGAGTTTCCCACGGTAGGAGTTTATTCATCAGTCAGGGTTGCGGATCTGAATCAGGACGGAATTAAAGATATTATCATCGGTGCTGGAAAGTATGAGTTTCAAAGCACGGATACGGCCGTTGTTGCCCTATCGGGTGCTACAGGTGAGACACTCTGGTTTGTACCGGCCAGAGACCAGATTTTTGGTTCTGCTATCCTGCTGGATATCAATCGGGATGGAGTGAAAGATGTGATCATTGGCGGACGATCGGCAGTTCTTATGGCAATCAACGGCAGAACTGGTGAGATTCTTTGGGAATTTTTTCCACATAGCGACAGTCGGAAACCCAGTGATTATGGATGGTATAATTTCTACAATCCACAGATCATCCCGGACCAGACAGGAAACGGGGTGGAAGAAATCCTGGTGTCGAATGGAGGTGATGTCAGGGCTGCGCCGAATGACCCCAAACGCCCTCCCGGAAAACTGATGATAATCGATGCAAGTAATGGAGAACTCCTTACTGATGCGGTTGTCCCGGATGGAAAGGAGACCTATATGTCACCAGTTGTATCGAAAATGCATGAAGATGATGAAGATTTGACCATTATATTCGGAACCGGAGGAGAAACGATCGGTGGTAATCTTTACCGGACAACGTTAAGGAATCTTATGAATGGGGATATTTCGAATGCAGTCATCCTGGCTTCAAGTGAAAATAAGGGATTTATAGCTCCACCTGTTTTAGTCGATATTACCCGCAACGGTCACTTCGATATCGTTGCCAATGCTGTGGAAGGTAGAACGGTCGCCATCGACGGGAAAACCAACACATTGCTATGGGAAACCAAAATTGAAAATGTTGAAGCGTACGCATCACCCGGAGTGGGATATTTCAATAACGACAGTATCCCGGATTTTTTTTCCATTTATGGAGAGGGAGTGTTTCCCGAACTTACCAGATCGATACAGGTTATGCTCGACGGAAGTACCGGAGAAATTCAATTCATGGATTCTCTCGGGTTTGCACAAACTGCCAGTCCGGTCATTGCCGATTTTAATCATGACGGTTACGATAATGCACTGGTTAGCATCAACTTTACCATTACTGATCTGGAAAGCAGGTTAATCAATGCCTGGCATAATATGTTGGTTGTCTACGATTTCAAAAACAACAGTACATACCAGTTAACCGGTTATATACCCGGTATGAATCTTGCCTCCACTCCCTGGATTGGTGATCTGAATGGAAACGGTAAAATGGACATTCTGTATTGCATTTTGCCCGAGGCATCCATGAACGGGTTCAGGATAATCCGGATGCCGACAAATATAGAACTAAAGTTCGGGCTCAAATGGGGAGCTTATATGGGGAGCAATTATGACGGTATTTTTAGATGAAGTAAGTTGATAACTTAAAAATGATAGCTAACTGAAAAGGAAGGCTGAAAGCCGAGGTCATAAATATCAGCCTGTACAGGTGTGAACCTGTCGCGAAGCGTTCTCACTTCAATAGTCAGAACCCAGTCGCGATACCACGGGTTGTTCCGGTTCATCAGGTTATAGATACCGGCCTGTATATTCAGTGTCTGATTGCTGATTGCTGTGGAATATTTGACGCTCAGATCAATGCGACTGTAATCACCCAGACGGTCTTTCCCGCTTGAGAACAGGCCGAGGCGGTCGGGTACACCGGTAGCATAGAGCCAGTTCATGTGTACCCTTAAATCGCGTATCAACTGCAGGGTAACCATGGTGTTAAACTGATGCCGCCTGTCCCAGGTTGCATAATACCATTGACTGCTGTTCAGCCGGGGGTTTTTCAGCTCCGTTTTCCCGAGGGTATAGGTTTGGGTAAATTCAATGGGTCGGACGATCTGCCGGAACAGAAATTCAATCCCTCTTGTGTATCCTTCATTGTCAAAATACCAGGGGCCGGCCTCAAAGGGAGTGTTGGTGCTTTGAATGTTCATCTCATGAAATCGAAGGTCCTGTTGCCACTTGACATATCCTTCAGTCTGAAACAGTGCATTCCGCCAGGGCCGGATATAAATTCCGGCTGTTAACTGATCGGTGGTCGAGGGTTTTTGTTCGTCTGTAGCGGTTATCCAAATATCGCTTGTCGTCAGATTATAAAAAGTAAGCCTGAACAGGTATTGATAATTTCGGCTATAACCCATCCCGAATGGACCAGCGGCCCGACAGCAGAAAACTCGAACTGCCTTCGCTCAACGGCCCTTCAAGACTTCCCCGGATTACGGAGTTGCTCAAGCCGATATTCCCCCCATAATCATTAAGTGATCCGCTTTTTGTAATCAGGTTGAGAGTACCACCCGGAGGCGCCTGATAACGGGCCGGGGTGATATCATAATAAAAACTGCTGGTCCGGATGGCGTCGGCATTGAAGCTGTCGATCAGGCCGAACAGGTGTGATTGGTTGTAGATGACCGACCCGTCGAGCAGAACCTGAAGGGCATCCGGGTTACTTCCGCGGACAATGCCGCCATCCGAAAGGGACGATCCAAAACCAACAGATGGCAGCGTTTGCAACATCCGGATGGAATTGGATTCCCCGAGCGGATTGAAGGCCCCGATATTGAGCATTCCCTGATAGACGGTATCGGCTGCACCTGGAATTGAAAAGGCTTTGACCACAATTTCAGCTGCCTCGAATGATGCGGGTTCCATATGTACGGGAAAGTTCATGGATCTCTGAAATGTCGTTCGGAGAAAGGGCAATTTTATATGGCATATATCCGATATGCGAAACCCGAAGGTTTAATTCACTCACAGATGCCGCCTGAATTCGAAATGCACCGCGACGGTTGGTCTGAGTACCCGATTTATTTCCGTTATCATCCTCCCAGACGACGGTTGTAAATGGTAATCGTTCGCCAGTTTTGTCATCGATTACATACCCATCCAGGGTTAAAGTCTCAGTTTGGGTGGCATTCTTTCGGTATTGTCTGTATATCACTACCTGTTTGCGTTCCGGGTCTATTTTTGCATCCAGATCAAACCGGTTTAAAAGCTCTGTAAACTCGGTCTTCCAACCGGAGCCCAGTTCCATATCACTCGTCAAACCCGCTATCAGTGCATCGCGGTATAATACCCGATAACCGGTTTCCCATCCTGTGCCGAATACATCGATGCACATTTGACCAATGGCGGTTTCGGTTTCTTCCTGAATGGTTTCCGGCCCCATCAACAGGTACCAACCCATTACATTTGTATAGAAATCGATAGCTTTTTCAAGATCCGGAACGGTAACACCAATATGTGAAAATGATTTCGGATACGGCTTTTTCATGGTTAGAGAGGTTTTTTTAATTTTTAGCTTAAACGCCACCTGCAGGGGGCAGGGATTTCGCACCGTTCATCAGTAAGGCAATCATGACACACTTGATTGAACACTTCTCAGGGAACTGGGGTTTCGCCTCGTTCTTAACGGTAAAAAAATATGTTATGCTATACAGCAATCAGCTATGCATGGAAATTGACAAACACTTACCTCACTTGCAACTACAACTCACTTTCAACTACTCACTCTCACTACATCACTATTACACTAGCCAACAACCACTCATCTACCTACTCCCCAACGTAAGACTCATGACTCAGGACTAAAACACTAAATCTATCAATAATCACTGGAGAAGTGAATAAAGCAATCTACTTCAGCCGTCCATTAGTCTCTGTTTACCGGAATATTATGTTTTGTCTCAAAATGGGTACTGTTTTAAGCGGTTTGCCGGGCGGGTTCAGCTTTTATAACCTGAGAACTGTGATTACTTTATTTCATTGTCCAGGGCATTTAGATAGGTTTTCATCAGCCGGACCCTCCTTTCGGCTTCCTGTTTTCCTGCATCGGTTTGCATGGTACCGGGCAGTTTGAAGAGCTTTTGATAAAAATGGTCGATCGTCCAGGTTTTATCGTCGGGTGCCCGGTTTTGGCAAAACGGGTCGTCGGGCTGATAAAGGGCACGTCCAAGTTTGCCTCCCACCATGAAGCAGCGGGCAATGCCGATGGCTCCCAGGGCATCCAGCCGGTCCGAATCCTGAACCACTTTGGCCTCCACGGTTTCCGGTGTAATGCCTGCTGAAAAACTGTGGGCCTGAATGGCATGATGGATATCTTCTAAATATTGGGGCTCATACCCTGAAGTCTGAAGAAATTCGACAGCCCTTTCGGCGGCAAGGGTGGAGGATTTCGACCGGTCTGGGTGATCTTTGGCAACGGCCACACAATCGTGAAGCCAGGCGGCCGGAAGTACGATGGCCGGCCTGGCTTTTTCCAACCGAGCAAGCATTTTGGCCGATGTCACAACCCGTTGAATATGTGTAAAATCATGAGCACTGTCATCATCACTTAGACATTGATCGAGGAGAAATTTTTTGAATCGGGTTTCCCAGATTGGTTTCATGTGTTGTTTAGTTTTGGCCATTATCGGTGAACACCCCTCGGATAGTCTTCAGAATATACTGAAGACAATCCGCTCCCCTCAAGGGGAGACGGTCTTCTGCCACTGGTTCCAGCCCTCTACCCCCTGCTTCTGCCAACTGCCACTGTCTACTGCAAACTGCTACTGCCACCTCCACAAGGTTCAAAACACATTCTATTACTATCAATAATCCACCATAAACCAGGACTCAGCCTGTCAACTGTCAATTGTCTATTGCTACTGTCAACTGCTATTGCTCCCTGCGTACTGCCCCTGCCAACTGCCCCTGCAACTGAGACTGACACACTGTAAAACTGAAAACCGCCATTGCCAACTACTCATCGAACTCACTGACACACTGTAGCCCTGACACACTGTAACACTGTTAACTGCAACTGCTACTGCCCTTCCCCATCCCTTTTTTTACCCCTACATCCAGGGGTCGCTTTTTGTCGCCGGCCAGGTGGATCGTTTGGGTCGGGAACGCAAAATCAATGCCTTCCTCGTTAAAACGACGGAATATTTCCCGGTTTACCCATTCGGTAAAATCCATATAACTCCAGTAGTCGGGAGGATGAAACCAGTAAAAGCACTTGAGGTTGAGGGAGTCGGCATTCAGATCATCAAAATAAACCCTGGGCGGAAAGTCTTCATGCATTCCCTCATGGTTGTCGAGTATATCTTTTAAAATTTCAACGGCACGATCGACCTTTGCCGGGGGGGTATCGTAAGTGATGGTCACATCAAACACCCGCCGGATGAAGGGCCGTTTTCCAATATTGTGAATTGTCGTGTTCGCAAGCTGGCCGTTGGGGACTGTAAGCTGGTGCCCGTCGAGGGTTCGGATTTTGGTGGTCCTCACACCCACCTCAAGGATGACTCCCAGCTTATCTTCCAGATTGATCAACTCCCCCACATTAAACGGTTTGTCGGCAAATATCATCAGAGAGCCGAAGAAATTGCGGATGGTATCCTGAGCCGCAAGACCCAAAGCCAGGCCGCCGATTCCGATACCGGCAAGGATACTGGTGATGGGTTGATCACTTAAGACCTGGGCAACCTGCAGTACTGCAAGGATGACGACGGTGACCCTGACGGATTTTCCCACAATAGGAATCAGCATATCGTCAATCGCTCTGTCGTCTTCTTCCCGGGTGAAGCGCTGAAGCCAGGTATCTACCACATCGATCTGACGGTACAACAAATGGGCAATGGAAAGAATGATCAATACTTCAACCGAAGTGAATATCAACCCTTCAATGCCTTCCGGAATGATCAGAAAGGAGATGGCTATGCGAAGGCCAAAAGCAAAGATGACGAAGGTGATCGATTTGGCTGCGGCTTCAAAAACTACAGAAAGCAATTCCTGTTCGTGAGCCTTTAGTCTTGGAGCCGTTCGGTTAAAGGAATACTTGAGTATTTTTCCCAGCAAAAAGGCAAGAGCAATGACCGCCGTCATCACCAGGATTCGCCAGAGTTCATTTCCGGCAATTACAATTTCATTAGCTTCGGTCAGAATTTCCATAAGGTAAAGTCCAATACGGTTAGGCAGATTAAGAATCGTTTCGAAGTAAGGTAGGAAGTTTCAATAAGAACCTGAACCGTAAGTACGAAAATTTGCCATGAAAAAACGGTTAGTCTTTTGGAGTCCAGGGACTACACTGAACCGTCGAAATCATTGTTTCATGAGTTTGTTCGGGTTTACGATAATGCTGGAAAATTGAGCATTAGAGCAGACAGTGGATGAATGTAGCTGAATGCAGAGAATCAGTCAGGACTTCTCCGAATCACCCCTGCCGGTGTCTGGTCGTTGGGTTCGCCGTCTTCGATCACCGCAACACCGTTGACAAAAACCCAGTCGAACCCTTCAGCATATTGATGCGGATTTTCAAATGTGGCCCTGTCGACCACATTTTCCGGATCAAAGATCAACAGATCTGCGGCAAATCTTTCCCGGATCAGCCCCCGGCGAGGTTCCACATGGTTCTCATTGTCCAGACCGAGGGTAGCTGCCGGCAGCCCGCTCATTTTATGGATGGCTTCCTCAAGCGGCAGTAATTGCTCTTCATTTACATATTGACGGATGATTTTGGCAAAACTTCCATGCCCCCTCGGATGGTGCATGGTCGGGCTGCCGTCGGAGCTGACCATCACCCGGGGATTCTGCAGAAACCGGCGCATGACATCTTCATCCATCACAAAGTAGGCAGCACTGGCCCCGCGGGAACCGATATCATCAATCAACACATCTTCAAACGGTTTATTGAGGGAGTCGGCCACTTCCGCGAGCGTCAATCCCGCCCAGGGTTCGGTGCCAAACAGGGTGGCCTCCGGGCCATTTCTCCGATTCACCCGGTTCCGCAAATACTCTGCCAGTTCATCCCTCCGGTTTTCAACCACCTCATTAAAATCGTTTGGTGGCAGTGCCCATTCGGGAAACACAATGCCGATGCCGGTAAAACTCGCCACATAGGGGTACACATCAGCCGTTACCTCAATCCCCTCCTCGCGGGCCTCGTCCAATAAAGCCAATACCTCATCTGCCTGGCGGGTATCATCGCCAAAAACAATCTTAATGTGTGATACGTGGACGGCGGCCCCGGATCCCCGGCCCTGGTCCAACAGTTCCGTGATGGCCTCCTCAATTTTGTCCTCGTCCTCACTTCGCAGATGGCTCATCACCAGGCCGCCGGCTGCGGCTACCGGTTTCGCCAGGTCAATCAGCTCAGGCAGGTCGGCAAATGTGCCGTGATCGTATTCGAGGCCTGTGGTCATGCCAAAAGATCCTGCGGCCATGGATTCGGATATAATGCCCTGCATCTGTTCAATATAGGAGGCATCCAATCCAACCTCGCGCGGGGCATCCACCAGTTGGCGAAGTGTGTTTTGGCCAACAAAGTGAATGATATTCGGCCCGGTGCCCGGCTCATCCACTCTATCCATCCAGCCGGACAGATCCTCACCGCCGGGGCTTCTGCCATCCTGGCCCAGGCTGATTGTGGTTACGCCCATGGAGAGAAAGTTATCAAAACGTGGAGTATCCAGGGGATCGCCGTGCGAGTGGGTGTCGATAAAGCCGGGAGAAACGACCCTTCCAGCGGCATCGATTCGTTTTTCGGCATGTACGTCATCCGGATTCAGATTCCCGATCTGTGCAATCACACCCTGGTCGATGAGAAGGTCGGCTTCAAAAGCTTCCGCACCGGATCCGTCTATAATCAGAGCATTCGTTATCAATAGATCGTATTGTCGGGATTCCTCATCCCCGGTACAGACAGTTACAAGGAGGGTGCAAATCAGCAGAAAACAATTCAATTTTGGCATGGGTTGAAAATAAAAATAATTTGATTTCACTATTTAAAGGTGGAGTAAACGATTAACCCGCGATTGGAACTATTTTCTAACGGCATTGTTTTTGTTTGATGTTTAAACAATTCCGTTTTCATACCCTTGGTCTTGTTCCGGGCAAATACTGAAAAATAATAATCCAACTGGAATTTACAGATGTTTAACAAAATACTCTCTTATCGTATCAACGAATTTATCAGTCCGGATATAGCAATTGCTATTTTGCGTATTGGTACATCCGCTATCATGCTCACTCATGGCCTTCCGAAGTTCCTTCGGATTATCGAAGGCGATTTCAGTTTTGGCGACCCGATTGGCCTTGGCCCGGAGCTTTCCCTGATAATGATTACATTTGCCGAATTCTTTTGTGCTATTCTGGTGCTGGTGGGTTTTGGGGCCCGTGCCGCTTCCATACCTCTGATCATTGGCATGGCGGTCGCCTATTTTATCGCACACGCTGATGACCCGTTCAGCAGAAGTGAAAAAGCCTTTATTTTTATGTTCTTGTATTCCCTGATTTTCCTCACAGGACCGGGCAAGTTTTCACTCGATAGATTGATCGTTATAAGAAAACGCTGACTGAGGTTCATAAGCCATTTAGTCTCTTGGTTTTTTCCGTTATCATCCGGATACAGTCTTGACAGACAACGACTAATCAGTATTTTGGAATAAAAAAGTAAAAAGTTCGGATAGTTGATTCTTATACATGAAATTGATTCTGATTCTTCTTTACTTAAAGAACTCTAGTGTCGTGTCACCCATGCGTTGTGGGGTAATTTGAAGGTTTTTATGCCTTGCGGTCTCCGGCCCTGTGGTTTCGGGGTTAGGATTTATATCCCGAAGACTATTTTGGATTTTACAATAGAACTAAAAATTTAAAGCTAACGGTGGAGGTTTATGAAGAGGAAGATTAAGATGGGAATGGTAGGCGGAGGAGTTGGTGCTTTTATTGGTGAAGTACACAGAAAAGCGGCTGCTCTTGACGGCCATATTGATCTGGTATGTGGCGCATTCAGCAGTAACCCTGAAAGGTCCAAAGAGACGGGCAAAAATTTATATCTGCCCGATGACCGGGTCTACGGCACTTACGAAGAAATGATAAAAAAGGAAAAGGAGCTGCCCGAAGGGGAACGAATGGACTTTGTTTCCATCGTGACTCCGAATCATGTGCATTTCCCGCCTGCAAAAATGGCACTTGAGAATGGATTTCATGTCGTTTGTGATAAACCGATGACCGTGAGCCTGGAAGAGGCAAAAACCCTGGAGAAACTGGTGGAAGAAACCGGACTGGTGTTTGGCCTGACGCATAATTACACCGGCTATCCAATGGTAAAACAGGCACGGGATATGGTGCACAATAACAGACTTGGAAAGATCCGGAAAGTGGTAGTGGAATATCCCCAGGGATGGCTTGCAACCAAACTGGAAGAAGATAACAAGCAGGCTTCCTGGAGAACGGATCCTAAAAAAGCAGGGCCGGCCGGTGCAATGGGTGATATCGGAACACACGCGGAAAACCTGGCCGAATACGTGACGGGACTACAGATCAAGGAACTCTGCGCCGACCTTTCCAGAATGGTCGAAGGGCGTGTGCTTGATGATGACGCCAACATATTGTTGCGATTTGACAACGGAGCCAAAGGTGTGTTGCACGCCAGCCAGATCAGTGTTGGGGAAGAGAACAACCTTAAGCTTTTTGTTTATGGCGATAAGGCAGGCCTTGAATGGCACCAGCAAGAACCGAATACCTTGCTTGTTAAACATTTGGATGGCCCAATTGAAATGTACCGTACCGGTGTGGACCATGGATATCTGAGTGATACGGCCCTGGTTAACACCCGGGTGCCGTCAGGACACCCGGAAGGGTTCATCGAAGCATTTGCCAATATCTATCGAAATGTTGCTTTTACCATTGGCAGCAGGCTTGAGGAGAAAGACCCTGATGAAATTCACCTTGATTTTCCAACGGTCCAGGATGGAGTAAGAGGAATCGCGTTTGTAGATACTGTAATCAGGTCAAGTGACAGTGATCAGAAATGGACGCCTTTACAATCCTGACGACTGCCAACTAAAACCTGACAATCAATTAATGTTAACCAGTATAAAACGAGAATCAATATGAAAGGACCAGCCATTTTTCTAGCCCAGTTCATGGGAGATGAAAAACCGTTCAATAACCTGAAATCCATTTGTAAATGGGCAGCCGGCCTGGGGTATGAAGGGGTTCAGATCCCCTCTTGGGATCCGCGCTGTGTGGATATTGAAAAACTTGCCAACAGTAAAACTTATGCAGACGAGATCAAAGGAACCTGTAAAGAGGCCGGCGTGGAGATCACCGAGCTTTCCACCCACCTGCAGGGGCAATTGGTAGCCGTTCATCCGGCGTATGATGAACTCTTCGACGGTTTTGCCCCGGAAGAGGTTCATGGCAATCCTAAGGCACGTACCGAATGGGCAGTCAACCAGCTGAAACTGAATGCCAAGGCGAGCCAGAACCTGGGAATTACCGAGCATGCCAGTTTTTCCGGCGCGCTGCTGTGGCATACCGTATATCCGTGGCCGCAGCGTCCGGCCGGGTTGGTTGAAAGCGGGTTTAAAGAGCTGGCCAAACGCTGGAAACCGATCCTGGATGTGTTTGATGATCACGGCGTGGATGTCTGCTACGAGCTTCATCCGGGCGAAGATCTGCACGACGGAATCACCTTCGAGATGTTTTTGGATGCAGTGAATGATCATCCGAGAGCCAATATTCTCTATGATCCGAGCCACTTTGTGCTGCAGCTGCTTGATTATGTGGAATTCATCGACATCTATCACGAGCGGATCAAAATGTTCCATGTAAAAGATGCCGAATTGAATACGAATGGAAGATCGGGCGTATATGGCGGATACCAGGGATGGGTGGAACGGCCTGGCCGATTCCGTTCACTTGGTGACGGGGATGTCGACTTCAGTGCCATTTTCAGCAAAATGGCCCAGTACGATTTTGAAGGCTGGCCGGTGCTGGAGTGGGAGTGCTGCCTCAAGCACCCGGAGCAGGGAGCAGCCGAAGGTGCGCCGTTCATCGCGAGCCACATCATCCGGAAAACCGAAAAGGCCTTTGATGATTTTGCCGGAACCGGTGCTGATGAGGCGTTCAACAAAAAAATACTCGGATTGGATTAACGCCTCGCGGGACCACTTGCTTTTTTGTTTAAAGTGAAGCAAAGAAAAATTACTAGTGCAACCAATGTTGGAGGCCCTGGAAGTTATAAAATCCTCCAGGGTCTTTTTTTTTGCGCCCGGCAGGGCACAGAACCCTCGCAGTGAAATCTGATGCCGGTGGTACGCATCTGGCGAAATGCGGGCTAACCTACCCCGGAAGCGGCAGGTAGGAAGCCGGGTCGATGTTGTAAAACATCTTCAGCAGATCGTAGAGTTTGGGGTGATGACGCTGCATCCGGTATCCGTTTTCAAAAAAACATTCGGTAGCTACGGCAAAAAATTCGGCTGGATGTGTTGCCCCATAGGGATCTAACAGTGTCCGTTGCCGCCGTTGAACGGCTTTCCTTAACTCCCGGTAATGCTTTGCCAAAATCTCATTTTCTTCATTCTCTATATGTAATTTTCCGGATTCATCGATGCCTGCTGTGATTCCGTATCTGTCATCCAGCTGATGAGAAAATTCATGGAATATCAGGTTTTGGCCGCTGAAGGGTTGATGGATATCCCGTTTTATGTCCTTCCAGTTAAGTACGATGCTGCCCAGGTCCCACGATTCGCCGGATCTGGGTTCCGTGCCTTCTGTCATGATGCCAGCGGCATCTTCCTCGTGAAACGGTGCAAGATAGCTGTCAGGATACAAAAGAATCGTTTTCAGTGACGGGTAATATCCGGCAGGCTCCCCAAGAATCAGAATGGTCGCATAGGCCGCAATAATCACTTTTTTGTCCTCGGTCATGGAGAGGCCCCCGCAGCCCTCAAATATCTTTTCGTGAAGAAGAACAGGCATATGCAGTCGAAGCTCATTTTTTAACGCCGATGGCAGATAGCGGTAATATGGCACATCAGTGTCTAAGATTTTCTGCCAGATTTCAGGAAATTTTTGTCTCCTGATGATAAATCTTCTTACTTGCTGGAACAGTGGCATAGAATTTCATTGTTTATTTACCCATAAAAATTGGAAGCAAATATATATTGAATTTATTATACTCTAAAAAATTGTCTAATCTACTGTTAATAAATAAATGACGTAGTGCTAATTTTAAATAATTAATTTTAAAAAAATATCTAGCTAAATGAGATCTACAGTCGAAAGACGCGATGATATCATAAAAATATTATATGATCAGGGCAGAGTCAGGGTTGATGAATTGAGCGACCAGTTTTCCGTAACTACTGTTACTATTCGAAATGACCTGGATTTTTTAGAAAAAAAAGGGATTCTCCACAGGACTCACGGGGGCGCACTTTTGCGGAAAAATGTTTATGAAGATCCCACTCTTGAAGAGAAACAGGAACGTCACAGAGAAGAAAAAAGGCGCATTGGCCAAAAAGCTGTTGAGATGATAAAAGATGGGGATTCCATTCTGCTGGATTCCGGAACAACTACCCGCGAAATTGCCAGAAGAATGAATGGTGTGGAAAATCTGACAGTTATGACCAATGCGATTAATATCGCATTTGAACTTGTCAACAAAAATGATATTAATCTCATGATTACGGGTGGTACTGTACGCAGTGAATCGTATTCACTTGTTGGTCCGGATGCAGAAGCGGTAATCAGCAATTACTATTTTGACAAACTTTTCCTTGGCGTTGACGGTCTTGACCTGGAGCAAGGGTTGACCACACCCAATCCGATGGAAGCGCAGTTAAATCGACTCATGGTAGATCGGGCACAGGAAGTGATTGCTGTAACTGATTCGAGTAAACTGGGCAGGCACAGCTTCTCCTTTATTTGCGGACTGGAGGCGATCAGTACAATAATTACCGATACCAATATCAGGCCTGAATTTGAAAGAAGTCTTCAGAGAAAAGATATTGAGGTTTTAAAAGTTTAGTAGTTTGCTCACGAAATGAGGACTGACGCATAAAAACTCTTCGACTTACCCCACACCGCATAATTGAAACGACACTAGTCTTCCGGAGAAATCGCCACCAGTTTTTTCCAGTCTGTTACCAATCTGAATCCTGCAATAATGGACACGACCGTCAGCAGAACCGCAGGAGCGTAATTTCCGTAAATCCAGTAGCCGGTTGCGAGAAGTATACTGTATATGACCACGCATCCAAGAACCATACAGAGGATTCCCTGTGGTACACGCCAGGCTTCATCTTCGATTTCATTCAAATCAATTCCTCGTTGCAGGGCTATACTTTTCATATTTTTCCAGCCTGGTCCGCCTGGCCTGATCAATTTACAAAAGTTCACAAGCGTACTTTCATCGGTTGGCCGGGTCATATAAGTAACAATTAACCACCCGATGGTCGTCAGTGTTACACCTGCAAGGAGTTCCTGCCAGCTGGTCAGCAGAGGCAAACCGGTATCGGCATGCAGGAATCGGAAATAGAGAGCTACCGTAAAGGAAATCGCCATAGCCGCTATTTCACTCCAGGCATTCACTCGCCACCAAAACCATCGGAGGATAAATATAAGCCCGGTTCCTGCCCCGATCTGAAGAATGATCTGGAAGTTATCCAGAGCTGACTGCATCATAAGAGCAAGCCATCCGGCGATGATCATCAGTATAACTGTAGAAATTCGACCCACATTTACCAATTCTTTCTCAGAACTTTCAGGCCGGATGAACCTTTTGTAAAAATCGTTGACAAGATAGGAGGAACCCCAGTTCAGATGGGTGGAGATGGTTGACATATAGGCTGCAATCAGTGCTGCAATCACAAGCCCCATCCATCCGACAGGTAAAAAGGTTAACATGGCAGGATATCCCATGTCGTGATCCACAACATCCGCAGCTTGAGGAAACGTCTCCCTCAAGGATGCAAGGTCAGGAAATACGATAATTGAACAGAGACCAACTATAATCCATGGCCAGGGTCTCAATGCATAGTGAAGGGCGTTGAACAGGAATACCGCCCCGATGGAGTGATCTTCATTTTTTGCCGCAAACATTCGCTGTGCGATATAACCGCCACCTCCGGGCTCAGCACCGGGATAATAGACGCTCCACCACTGCACGGCCAAAGGAATGATGAAGATAGCAAGCAACTGAGAATGATCGGAAAAGTCGGGAAACATATTTAGCTTCGGAATCACATCCTCGTGAGTCAATAACCCGGAGAGCCCGCCGACATCGGGATGCGTCAGGGCGACATATGCCGCAACAAGGCCTCCGATAATGGAGAGGAAAAATTGGAAAAAGTCGGTGATAAGTACACCCCGCAGACCACCCAATGCACTATAAATAACAGTTACTACTCCTGCAATCAGAATTGTTTGGAAAGGGGTAAGCCCCATTAAAACCGTACCAATTTTAATGGCTGCCAGGGAAACACTGGCCATAATAATGACATTAAATATCAATCCCAGATATACGGCACGGAACCCTCTGAGAAATGCAGCTGATTTTCCACTGTATCTTAACTCATAAAACTCAACGTCAGTCAGAATTCCAGAGCGACGCCACAGGTTGGCATAGATGAAAACGGTCAACATTCCAGTCAATAGAAAAGCCCACCACGTCCAATTACCCGCTACTCCGTTTTGGCGGACAATATCCGTTACCAGGTTTGGCGTGTCGGTCGAAAATGTGGTAGCAACCATCGAAATACCCAGCAGCCACCAGGGCATGTTTTTGCCTGCTGCAAAAAATTCGGTAGAGTCCTTGCCCGCACGTTTCATCACCCAGAGGCCAATGACCAGAGAGAGTACCATATAAGCAGCTATAATGAGCCAATCGACGGTAGTTAGGAGCATTATTTTATGTCTGTTATTTGTTAATTTTTTTCAGGACTCAGGACTCAGGACTCAGGACTCAGGACTCAGTGTATTACGCAACATCTATCAGTTAACAGAAAGACCCATTTTGAATCTGAAGCCAACGGTTAATTTCATTCTAGAAACTTCTTTTCTATTGGGTTATTAGTTTTTTGTTGTTGGATTTACTTTTTTCGATTTCAACCATCAAACGGTTTTCAACTGTCAACTAAACGCGGATAATACCGAATTGCATTATCCAAAAACAACTTTTTGAGGATTTTTTTCTCCAGGCCAAGGCCTTTGAAAGGTTTCTCCACATTCCAGGCGGTCTGCAAATCGTCATTTGCAAAAAAATTAAATTCGTTGTGCCATTTGGTACGGATCGTTTCCCGAAGTTCATCGTTGCCCAGGCTGCCATCATCAATCTGATCAGTTCCATAAATAATGCGGTTCTGATATGTTTCAATAAATTCTTTAACTTTTTTATGATTCGATATTGCCTGGTACTGAAGATGGCATACTCGTTCTGCGAGGTCAACCCCGCAATTCGGATGTTTATCGAGCCAATCGGCAATTTCATCAACACTCCACTCCAGGCTGGCAAGATGAGCTCCCACAAATAACAAGTTATTATGTTTGGCCAGCATTCTGTCGCGGGCATCCAGTTGATCCTGATAGGATGGGCATTCACTGTGAAGATACATATGATACTGCGGGTTGGCGGTAAAATACTCTTTGTCGCTTGTTACCGTCATTTGTTCAAGCGGGAGCCAGCAATTTTTTGGTTCCCCGAGATGAGCGAGTAGTGGAATTTCGTTGGCGGCAAGATATTCATAAATCGGATCGAATGAAGGATGATCCGCCATCACAAAACGTTCTTCCTTATCCTGCAGCACCATTCCAATATTCTTCCAGATTTTTACCGCTACAGCACCCTGATCCCAGCCTTTACTGATTTGTTCTATGGCTTTTGATTGCCAGTCGGCA
>SKRC01000142.1 GCA_007118695.1 Balneolaceae bacterium
ATTGGGTATTGAGTTAACTTTTGGATGTTGGGTTTGTTGGGTATAGGGTATTGAGTGTTGAGTTGTTGATTTAGCTTGACCACTTAATCAGGCATCAACAATCAATAACATACACGTGGGGAAAATGTGTGACCGGGCCGGTCGGAAAATTTAATCATGAGAACTACCCGCCAGTTCGAGAATTTTTTTGTACTCGTTTTCTGTCACTTTTGTGATAGATAACCTGTTTCTTTTAAACAGCATCATCTCCCGGAGGCCTTTAACCTCTTTCAGCATGTCGCGGGTCACCGGCCTGTCGAACTTTTTGACAAATTTGACATCCACCAATTCCCAGGTCGGATCACTTTCGGAGCTTTTTTCATCAAAATATTTGCTGCCGGGATCAAATTGGGTGGGATCAGGATACGGCTCACTGCAAATCTCCATCACTCCAACGATTGCCGGCGGACGCACATTGGAGTGGTAAAACAACGCCCGGTCTCCGATTTTCATCTGGTCTCTCATAAAATTTCTGGCCTCATAATTGCGTATTCCGTCCCAGGGTTCCACTGCGTCCCGTTCCAGATCGTCGATGCTATAGGCATCCGGTTCCGATTTCATCAACCAATATTGTCTTTTGCTCATACCATCAGGAATTTATTTGATTTGTTTACGTGTTTATCCACATAACCTTTGTGTCACCCTTTGTGTCGAATCAACCGTACTTCATCTGGCGGTGTGAAAAATGACCTTACACAACATATCGACACACAAGAAAACCGGATGATAATACCGGCTGGTCGACAAAGCGCACCAAAAGTAACGTACACGACGGGTTAACTCAAACCGAAATCAGCTCGTTCCTGACATGATTAGTCACAAAGCTCATTTTTTGCGCGCGAAGCGTAAGAAAATGTTATAAACAATGTGAGTTTTATTTGAGGTATTTTTCTGATAGGCAAGTTGTTATAACCATACTAATAAATTTTTTGTGAATAATGCATACAAAGATGTACACAGTTCTGTTCTGGAGTGGAGGCAAGGACTCCCTCCTTGCGCGTCATTTCCTTGAGGTTCCACCGGAAAAACTTGTTTTGCTCACCACATTCAATGAAGAGGAAAGGATTGTCCCTCACCAGAATATTCCTCTTTCATACATACAGGAACAGGCTGTAGCGCTCGGCCATACCCTGACAACCGTTCCCCTGCCTCACCCCTGCTCAAACGAGATCTACCTGGAACGACTCTTTGCCGTTCTGGGCTCGCTGCCATTCGATGTCGATTCCTTCGCCTTTGGCGACTGGCATCTGGAAGATATCAGGAAATGGAGGGAGAAAGTATTCGGAGAGAGGGGTTTCACCTGCAGGTTCCCGATTTGGCATAAACCGCTGGATGATCTGATCACAACTCTTGAAGAACATGGCCAGAAGATAGTTATTAGCAGTGTCAACACCGATTTTAAAGATATGATTTCAACTGGTGATATTTACAACCGCGAATTTATCGAAAACCTCCCCGATAAGATCGATCCCATGGGAGAATACGGAGAATTTCATACCCGGGTTGTTGTGTAACGGGGAAACCGCGAACCGCTTTATTGAACACTTCACACACCCTTATCGAACATTCCCGGGTGGATTCGTAAACACCCCTCAATTCGTTGTGCTGAACGCCCAACGAATATCTGCCTCAAGGGGAGATAATTAAAGTGCGTTCAGCACTTTAATTTGAGGGGTGTTCTGCCTACTTCCCTTTATCCCCTTTCGCCTCTTTCAAGCGCTCCACATACCACAACACCGTCTCCCTCAGCTTCTCCTTAAAATCGCCGGCCGGCGACCAGCCGAGTTCGTTTTTGATTTTCGAGGCATCGATGGCATACCGGTAATCGTGCCCGGGACGATCCTCCACAAATGAAATCAGTTTTTTGTAATCCCCGCCAGGGCCATCGCCCACCTCTTCATTTAAAATGTCGCAAATCAGATTTACCAGTTCGATATTGGCCCATTCATTATCTCCACCTATGTTATACTGCTCACCTGATCTTCCATAATAATAAGCAGCCATAAGAGCCTTGCAGTGATCATGTACATACAACCAGTCTCTTACGTTAACCCCTTTGCCATAGACCGGAATCTCCGTACGCCGGAATGCATGCCTGATCACCGTCGGTATCAGTTTTTCTTCATGCTGATGCGGCCCAAAATTGTTTGAACAGTTGGTAATTACTACGTTTAAACCGTAGGTGTGATAATAGGAACGGATCAGAAAATCACTGCCGGCTTTGGTTGCCGAATAGGGAGAGTTGGGAGCGTATGGGGTTTCTTCGGTAAAATAGCCTTCCCGGCCCAGTGTGCCATAAACTTCATCCGTTGATACATGCAGGAACCGCTGAAAACTCTCATCTTTTCCTTTATTCATCCAAAACTGCCGGCACTCTTCAAGTATATTGAATGTGCCCACCACATTTGACATGACAAACGGTTCCGGCCCCTGGATTGAATTATCGACATGCGACTCGGCAGCCAGATGGATTACACCTTCCGGCTTCCATTTTTCCACTGCCTCCCGCACCGCTTCCCGGTCAACCAGATCGATTTTTGAGAAATGGTACCGCTTGGAGGTTTTCAACGGCTGGAGAAAATTAATATCGGAGGCATAGGTAAGTTTATCGATATTGAGAATCTCAATATCCGGGTAGTTTTCATGCAGAAACAGAACCAGGTTTGAACCGATAAAACCTGCACCACCTGTAATAATCAATCTCATAAATAGCTGCTCCGATTTATCGTTAAATCCAAAAAAATTGTAGTTAAGCCGGATATCTCACCAAGACATTTTTTGCTCCGAAAGCGTTCGGAGCCAATCCCGACCCCGGCTGCCCGGGGCCGCGCAAATACATCGGTTCAGGTGGTTTGATCAAAAAATGAAACTCCGCCATTTTCAATGTCGGGGTTAACCCAAAAAAGTCGCTGACACGTAGTTAACCAACAGTCATTCCATAACGCAAGCCAGGAAAAATTTTTGTTTGTGATCTTGCGCTGACGGATCAGAATCTGATCATATCAGCCCCCTATAAATCAACGAAATATATGTGATGAACCTGTACATAGTTCTTTAAAAAAGATCCTTTTGTGACAAGTCACGCAACAACGGCTGGGACTGATCTTTTATTGAAACCACGGGATCGCTGACCATCCAGTCTATATCCAGTTCCGGATCATTCCACTGCAGACCTCTTTCCAGCTCCGGGTTATAATAGGAGCTGCATTTATAATAAACAGCCGCCTTTTCCGAAAGTACAGAGAATCCATGGGCAAATCCATCCGTTATCAGAACCATTTTATGATTCTCTTCGCTGATGCGAACGCTCACATGCCTGCCGAAGGTGGATGATTCACGACGGAGATCCACAACAACATCCAGAATTTCCCCGCTGCAAACCATAATAAGTTTATACTGTGCGGCTTCCCCGGCCTGGTAATGCAGTCCCCGGACGACCCCTTTGTTGGATACGGAAAAATTATCCTGCACAAATTTTATATCCAGGTTCAGATCGCGCAGATGCATTTCACGATAGGTTTCCAGGAAATACCCCCGTTCGTCGCGGTACACCTCCGGTTCTGCGATATACACTCCTTCCAGGTCTGTCGGTTGAAACTTCATGGATTATGCATTTAGTTTGTTCATCAATTCTGTGAGGCCTTCGTCCCACTCCTCCATCTGGATACTCAATGTACTGCTGATTTTTGAAGAATCCAGCTTCGAAAATGCCGGCCTTGGCGCTTTAACCGGGTATTCGCTTGTGGAGACCGGCTCAACCACTGTATTTACCCCTGCCATCCGGAAAATTTCCGAGGCAAAATCATACCAGCTGATCATTCCCCCGGAGGTTATATGATAGATTCCTTTATGCCCTTGCTGCAGAAGCTGATGCGAAAGCTTCACAACCGATGCTGCATACGTAGGGCTTCCGATCTGATCCTTCACCACCTGGATCCGGTCCCTTTCGTTTCCCAGCTTCAGCATGGTTTTGACAAAATTATTTCCGAATTCCCCGCACAGCCAGGAAACCCGGATCAGCAAATAAGGAGCGCCGGCTTCAAAAAGCAGTTCCTCGCCTGCTCGTTTACTTTCTCCGTAACGGTTAACCGGGTCTGTCTCGCCATCCTCCGGGTAGCCGTCCGGATAGGTTACCAGATCTGTTTTCCGGCCGGGGAACACGTAATCGGTGGAATAATGGATAATGGGGATGGAATTTCCCGCGCACCATTCTGCCAGATGGCCGACACCGTTCCTGTTCACCCGTAAAGCCTTCTCCACATCACTTTCGGCGCCATCCACATCCGTATAGGCAGCGCAATTCACCACAACCTCCGGTTTCACCCGGTTCAGGGTCAAATCAACAGCACCGCTGTTGGTAATATCGAGGTCTTTTGAAGTCATTGCGTGATGCTCCAAACCCATCCGTCCGAGGAATTTCACCCATTCCATGCCGAGTTGTCCGCCTGCTCCGGTAACCAGTATGCTCATTTTCTCCACTCTCTGTTGACCATTTCATTAGCCCGTTTATACGACTCAGGCGTCCCGGCATCGGTCCACCACCCTTCCATCACAGCGTATTTCATTTTGCCATTTTTGATGTAATGGTTGTTCACTTCCGTTATTTCGAGTTCTCCCCGCTCAGAAGGTTGAAGGGTTCTGATTACATCAAAAACCGCTGCATCGTAAAAATAGACTCCTGTCACGGCATAATCCGACTTGGGTTGATCCGGTTTCTCTTCGATTCCAATGATTTTGTCTCCTTCAAGCTCCACGACGCCAAAGCGTTCCGGGTCGTGAACCTGTTTGACCATGATCAGGGCCCCGTCGCCCGGGTATTTTTCCAGGGCGTCTTTCAGGGGGGCTTCAAACACATTATCACCCAGAATGACCACCATGGGATCATTTCCGGCAAAGTTTTCTGCCAGGCCCAGTGCCTGGGCGATTCCACCGGCCTCATCCTGCACTTTATAGGTAAACCGGCAGCCAAACTCCCGGCCGGACCCCAGCAGGTTTACCACATCGCCCATATGCTCCGTACCGGTTACAATGAGGATCTCCACGATGCCCGCTTCGGTGAGTTTTTCGATCGGGTAATAGATCATCGGTTTGTCTCCAACAGGCAGCAGGTGCTTGTTGGTGACTTTTGTGAGCGGATAAAGCCGCGTGCCGGTTCCGCCTGCTAAAACAATGCCTTTCATTTAATTGCCAGGATTTGTTCAAAATTCCGATCTCCCATCAAAATAGAAGATAAAATCAACAAATGAACTACCCCACTGCAAGCAGATGGGGTATCAGAATATATGAAAATTACGCTGCAGCAACGGGGAACTAACCCCGGAGAGATTAGAAGGATATCCGTGCCGGGCCGCCTTCATCCGGAGCAGAACGATCGTCCCACTGATCATTTCTGCATTTCCGTTGATTATTAATTGATCAATTCGATATTTTCTGCGATAATTCTAATGTAC
>SKRC01000187.1 GCA_007118695.1 Balneolaceae bacterium
ACCCGCCTGATACGTTTTCTGCCGTTACCTCAGGCAGCCTGGTCCCGGAACTCCTATGAGGACGTATGGAAGTGATAAACATCATTTTGCCGGCCGGCCCGTCCGTTTCAGCCGTCAAATGATATTGCGTCAGGTCAACACCGTCTTCGACAGGCGTATCAAATTCATCGGTCTGGCTGATCTTTAAACCTTGCGGGGCATGGAAGGATATGCCGGCTGCCGCTTCGCCTGTTTCGATATAAATATCATCCTGCCCGATTACATTAAAGGGGGTCTCAGAATGCAGACGATATTCAAACTGTTCGGGTTGAGGTGCCTTCAGGCGATCTACCAAAACAACAAGACTCGGTTTGATAAAGATGATCGAGCGCTCAAATCCATCCAGCAGATCTCCGTAAGCTTCGCCGGCCTCGCCGGATACAAAATCAATATCATCGGAGGTGCGGAAGCCGGTAATTTCAGCTTTTGACAGAGGCGACCGGACCTGGCTTTCACCGCCCACCGTAATGCTGTTATGTGCTTTGGTATGCATCATCCAGTACCTGTGATGATCGCTGCCATAGGTTCTGTAACGGCCGCTGCTGAGTAAAAGACGCTCCCCGTAAGTGTAGAGCTGGAATGCATTTTGTGCATCATTGCCGTGGCTGAAAATGCCCATGGGGCTGCTTTTGAAGAGCACTTGTACATTGTCTTTTGCGTTAAGCAGTGTTGTGTTGAGCATGGCCTGGCCTATGCCATTAAATACCCGCGACTCCGGCAGGTCTTCAGGTGCTTTTGCCTCGACCAGCGGCCGGCTTCCCCGGACAAAGGCGACGTACGACGGCTCAATCTCATCTGCACCTTCATGCTGTTCTACAAACCACTGCCAATACGGATTGGATGCCTGGGCTGCGAGGATCTGCATCAGCGGAACCGATCCGCCTGAACTACGTCCGTGCGCATGGTCACCAAACCCTCCTCCGGGTGTTCCCGGCGGATGGACATACATGGGAAAGTAGCCGGCCTGGGAGAAGTAGGGCATTTCAAACGCATCTACATCCATGGCTGAGCGCATAATATCAGCCCACCAGGTGAACCGGTTCAGGTAGCTCTGCCAGTAACTCAAACCCTCAAACCAGCCGCCATCACTGTCGCTCCAAACCGGGTAGACATTTGTAAACACATTCATCGCGAACCAAAGCCAATTTTCGGCCTCCGGTATCTCGTCAATGAACGCTACGGCCGCCTCACCCAGAAAATGCCAGGCCCGGTTGCTGTGGCTCTGGTACGGATCCCACAGGTGATCGGGATACAGGTGGTGGTACAGCTCCTCGCCGCGTACTTTCATCATCTCCCGGCATTTCTGTTTCTCCTCCTCACTCAACAGGTCATTAACAAAAGTATATGCACGGCTGAAGCGGGAAATGTAAGGCATTCCTGCCTCGGTATTGTATAAGTAGCCGGTTGCTCCAAGCGGGTCCCATTTGACCGCCTCCAACAGAATCCGTCGGGCCTCCTGGCCATACTTCTCATCACCACTGAGCTGATAATAATATCAAGCGTGGCTGCTCCATCAAGTAATTCCAAAGTTGCAAGGCGGTTCCCCCACCAGATCTCCCGCCAATCATCGCTCAACCATCCGTCACTGCCCCGTTCCAAATCCGGTGGATATTTTGGAGGCTCATCCGTTGACTGCGGATTGGAAATCAGTTTATCGGCGGTATCAACCAGGGCTTCGTACATTTCCCTCAGTTCACCTTGTGCCAGTTCCCGCAAGTGCGGCATATCCTCAGGTCGCACAAACACCCTGGGATGCTTATCGGGAATCCGTTCCAGTAGTTCATGGATTTCAGGCAACGGAAAATCCATGGCATCGGATGCAATTGTAAACTTGCGGGTTTGGCTCCAGCGCGACCGGTTATCCGTGTTATCCGTATACCGGAAACGCCAGTAGGATTCTCCCGTTTCGAAAGTGACAGGCGGGGTATGGACATTCATCACAAGATCATTCCGTTCATAATATACCTGCTGGAAATCCGGATCCCCGGCCACCTGTAGAGTATAGGTTTTCACGTCAGACTGTGGACGCCATGTAAAGGATGGCGGATTTCGGTGTGACGGTTCCTCATCGTTGGGATAAAACCCCCATTCCCGGCCTTCCGCAGGTGTCTCATCCAGCGGGGGGTCATCCGTCAGGGTAGCCGTTTGTGCATTGAGCGTTTCCAGGGAGAAAGAAACCATCAACATACATAGTAGAACCATTTTATTTTTCATCTTTCAAACCATTTTTTGTGCCATTACGATTTTTTCACCTAAAACAGTTGCAGTCCTGATATCTTCTGATTGCATTTTACTTATCGGCCAATTCAAACAACCAGTTCACAATATCCTCATGCTGGGTTGATGAAGGCCTGGCAAAAAGAGGATGGTTTGTAAAAGCGGTAAACTGACGAGGTGTTTTGAATCGCAGGTTTTCAGAGGCCTCAAACAGCTCATATACCGTGCCGGCCTGTTCCATGGCCCGGGTGACGTTTTCCAGGTCGGCATGCCGGTCCAGTTCGGGTGCGACAACCATCAGTGGCCGGGGTGCGATGGCTGAAAGAATTTCAGGGAAATCCACCGGTATTCGTGCTTCATGGCCGGCAAAAAACCCGAGTCGCGGCAACAGACCCCCGTTCAGGTGTGAAAAAGCCCTGACCCCTTCGACATGTTTCGAAGCATATCTTAACGGGGTGAAGGCAGACATGACGGCTGTTGCGGCTATCCGTTCATCCATGGCAGCTGTTAACAAGCCTGCGGTACCCCCCAGGGCATACCCCGTAAGATAAATCTTCTCATGATCTATAAACTCAAGGCTTTCCAGGGCATCCACAGCCGCGCGGGTATCGGCCACCATATTGCCAAGTTTAGACCACCGCGGGTAGCGCTCATAGAATTGGCTGCCTTCTTCAATCCGTGTGCCATACCCGATCAGATCCATAGCCAGTACAGCCATTCCACCGGATAAAATATCTTCGAACAGGGAAGTCACCCGCGCATCAAATCCTAAATTTGAATATCTGTGCAGATAAATGACAACCGGCAATGTGCCGTTCTCCCTGGTGATCATCCGGCCATCCTCATCAGCCGGGTAATAGAGAGCTCCATGCACATGATCGCCCAAGGCATTATACGGGGCGATGTATTCAACCCGCCCGTTGGACACCTGCGGTCTTCTGAGAAAACTGTTGACGTAATCCTGCCTGTTGCTCAGGCCTTCGACAGGGCTTGCGGACACTCCCGGCGGCTTATCTCCCAGCACCCAATCGATTTTTTCTCTGATGTCGTCTGTTTTCTGTACCCAGTCTTCTGTAGAGTCAATCTCTGTTCCCCCGCTGGCACTGAGAACGGACTGATTCTCCGGCACTACAGCATAATCATACGGGTTGATCTCTTCGCCGCTTTGCGATTTCCAGTCTTCAAATGAATAGTCATAATAAAGCTTGTTTTCCCAGGATTCTGATGACCTGCCGAACTGGATGTCCAGCCAATCCATATAGGCCTCTAAATCCCGGGCTTCAACACCATGGCCGCCATCCCGCGACAGGATTCCCAGTTTTTCCGGTGCCCCAAGAAACTCATAAACTTCGGTGAGGGCGCGGTAATTTTCTTCAATGCCCCAGTGATTTGCGCCGGATTCCCGGATCGACGTACTCAGCAGTAATGCATTCGGGGCAATCAAAGCCATCAGTGAATTTTGATCAACGGGGAGTTTGTGCTCTCGTCCCTCAAAAAAGCGAAGCCTTGGGTGGAACCATTGGGGGCGTATGGACAGGAGCAGATCAATGGATTCCAGCTCATAGCGTTCATCTGTATATCGATACGGCGTTTCCCCGCCCGTGCCCCCGCTGCTGCTGATGAGCGCCGTGATGCGGTCGTCAAACGCCGCTGCCAGCAGTGACAATTGTGCATTACGTGAGTGGCCGGTCAATGCTATTTTTGACTTGTCGACCGAATCAAGCGTATACAGGTAATCCACCGCTCTGTGGGCACCCCATGCCCGGGCCATTAATGTGGACCAGTCATAATCCGGATACAACTCCTGGTAATATTTTGTGTCGTCTTTCACATCGGCCCCGGCATACAACACTCCGATATACCCCCTTCTAACCGCTATCTGTGCCCAGCCTCTGTGGTTCCATTGCGACATAAATACAGGAAAAGGCCCTTCGCCCGGAGGGGTAATCACTTCCAGCGTCAATTTAGCTTTCCCGTCATCGCCAAACCTAAGCTCAACCAGTTCTATTTTTACCCCGTTTTCAACCCTTTCATCGAGCACATTGATATCCATATTTTCCGGGGGCCGGGGAAAGTTTCCGGTAATGTAATATTTGATCTGTTGTTTGATCTGTCCGCGTTGCTCCTCCCATTGGGATAATGTTTGAACCGGTCTGTTTTCCCCTCCCTCATCGATAATCAGTGGATTGGGCAAAAAGGGAATAGAGGGCATGGCATCAAAATTGGGAGGAAGCTCACCGGTACGTTCCAGCCAGTCATCCCAGGTATGGTCATGAAAACTCAATCGCTCAAAGGAAGCAAAAACATCTCTGGGCCTGGTTTCCGGATCTGGATGAGGCCGCAAAAGGTGTTTCAGCTCTTCCAGGTATTGCTTTCTTATTTCTTCATCGGTTTGCGCATAAACCATGGATTCATGAATCAGAAACAGGCAAAGAGTTAAAATGATATACTGTTGGATCTTAAGCATTAATTTAATAGTGGAGGTTCATGGTAGATAAACAAGGGTTCAGTCAAATTCGATAAATTATGGCAGATTTACGATCACAAATGCAGGTAACTATTTTCACCGCCAAATGAAATATATAAGAAAAAGGTATTCTTTTTACCGGTAACTTGATTTTCTTTGAATATCGGTTAATTTGTTTGCTTTGTTTTTTACCGTACTCTCTTTAAAGTTTCCCGATTCACACGGAGTGCCGCCGGTACTATATCCTCAGTGATCCTCAGTGGGGTTATGATTGGGATGAATGGAAATAAGAAGAGGACTGGTAGTGTCGTTCCATTTGAATTGGTATATTTAAACAGGATATTAATCACCAGTTCGAATTTGATGTGGTTCAATCAATAGTTATGTCCGTGGAAGAAAAAATAATTTAGCCGTTCTTCATGGTAATCTTCCTGCCCTTGCTAAAGGTTTGGTGATAGAGTGGGCTTCATTGCGACAGTCAGAACTTCGGGATGCCTGGAATCGTGCGAAACAGCTGGAACCACCTGGTAAAATTGATCCGTTGGATTGAAATCTTGAATAAAATAAACAAACTACCATTAACTGCTTTGGAAGGCGTCACTACCTGTATTCATCGAATACATTTATTTCAAAACAAACCTTAATCTCAGGGTACAATATCAATCGATTATGAATCGTAAAAAGTTTATCAAACAGTCTTTAGGTGCCCTTGGTGCCTTTACTATCATTCCCCGTCATGTTTTGGGTGGCAACGGTTATACAGCTCCCAGCGACCAGCTTACAAAAGCCATAATCGGTGTGGGTGCTATGGGACGCGGCCATATGAATTATCCCGGCTCACGTCTTGTGGCGGTTTGTGATGTGGATTCAGATCATCTGGATCGTGCACTCTCATTAGCAGGATCGGGCGTCAGGGGCTTTAGTGACTATCGCGAGGTTCTTGAACAGAAGGATGTGGATATTGTCCATATCGTTACCCCGCCCCACTGGCACGGAATTATGGCTGTGGATGCGGCCAATGCAGGCAAAGATATCTGGCTGGAAAAGCCAATGACTCGAACCATCGGTGAAGGTCAGAAAGTGGTGGACGCGGTCCGTCGCAACGGCAGCATCTTCCGGCTGAATACCTGGTTCCGTTTCCAGAGTAATTTTTACGGAATGGCTACGACGGTTGAACCAATCAAGAAACTGGTTGAGAATGGGGTATTTGGATGGCCGCTGAAGGTAACGGTCAACAATAGCACCGGCTTTGACTGGAAGTTTGACTGGAGCGGCCGGACGAACCTGAAACCGCAGTGGATACCTGAATCCCTGGACTATAATATGTGGCTTGGCCCGGCTCCCTATAAGCCTTATAACGAGCACAGGGTTCATGCAACTTTCCGTGGCTATTGGGATTATGACGGTGGCGGCCTTGGTGATATGGGACAGCATTATCTGGATCCTGTACAATATGTTCTCGACAAGGATCACACCAGTCCGGTTTCCATAGTAGCTGATGCCCCCCAGCAGGATCCGGATGCAGCAACAACGTGGAGAAGAATTGAAATGACTTATAAGGACGGCAGCAAACTGGTTCTGGATGGGGAAGACCGGGACAAAGATGCCGCTTTCATTGAAGGTCCAAAGGGCAAACTTTACAGAGGGTTTCGCTCCGATATTCCAAATATTCGTGAACTTGCCGCATCTCTGCCCGACCCGAAACCACAACTCACCGATTTCAGTGAAGCAGTAAAGACCCGGCGCAAATTTGCCCTGAATGAAGAGAATGGCCATCGCTCCTGTAACCTGGTAAATCTGGGTATTATAGCTGTTCGACTCGGAAGGGAACTTGAATTTGATCCGGATACCCAGCGCTTTGTGGGCGATGAAGCGGCAAACCGTATGATCAATCAGCCGATGCGATCTCCATGGCATATTTGACAGCCGGCGAAAACCGGGATCTTATCTACCTTAATTACAATCCTTTTATTTAAAACAGATGCATACTTCTTTCAGGTTTATATTTTTAATTACATTTCTTATAACGGCCTGTACTTCTGCAGAACAGGTTCTTGATCAAGAAAGCCCTGCAGATGTCCATTCGAATGTCCATGATACGGTTGCCGAACTCATTGTAAAAATGCCCGTTTCGGATCCGGTCGAACAAAATTGGCTCAATGAGGAGCTTATTGAAACCGGCAGCAGCGGCATCAGGGTATTGACCGGTATGCTTGCTGTTCCTGGTACCGGAGATGATACCTATGCCCGATATGCTCTTAGCAGCCTGGCTCAGTTTGTTTCCCGGCCCGGTGCCGATGCAGAGCGATCGGCTTTTGAAAGAACCATTTTGGAGGAACTCAGAGCCGGTCATTCCGCTTCGGCAAAAACCTTTCTTATTCAACAGCTCGAGCTGACGGGCAGTGACCGGTCGGTTCCGGTTATGGAACAATTTCTGCGTGGTGACAGGCTTTATAAACCGGCCATTGATCTGCTGATTACGATCGAAACCCCGATGGCGGTGCAGGCACTCCGGGAAGCACTCCCGGGTGCAGATGGAGTCAAACGTATTGCCCTGATCAAAGCTTTGGGAGAACTGCAGGATAGTGCAGCGGCAGGAATGATTATAGAAGCTGCGTCGTCTGATGACTGGCCGACCCGGCGCATGGCTCTCTATGCACTTGCAAAAATTGGGAATCCATCCGCCGGTGAGGCTTTTGACCGGGCAGTTGAAACGACCGATGATACCCGGCAGGCAGAGGTAATTTCATTCTATTTGGATTTTGCCGACCGGCTGGCAGAACAGGGCTATCAACAGGAAAGTGAAGAGATCGTCCGCCGGTTTCTTGGCGGAGAGTACCCGGGCCATGTTCGTGCTTCAGCTCTTCATACCCTGTTTCAATTCGAAGGCATACAGATGCTGGACGAACTGCTTGTACTGGCCGGCTCATCTGATGCAACCTTAAGAGCACAAGCGTTGTCGCTGGCAAACTCGCTGGAAGGTGAAGAGGTAACGCAGGTGCTTGCGGCCAGCCTGAATCAAGCATCTGCATCACGACAGGCTGACATCATACATGCTTTGGGAGAACGCAGGGATGCATCCGCATTGCCGGCGGTGAAGTCGTTTTTGGAAGATTCAGCCTGGCAAACAAGAGTGGCAGCTGCAGAAACACTTTTCCGGCTGGATGGTGCAGACTCACTGCCAGTAATCATTGAGGCATTGAACAGGTCCCGGCAAAAGGAAGAAGCCGAAGCACTTGAAGCCGTTCTGCTGCAGATGCCAACCCGGAATTTGATCTCTGCTGCGGCCCGGAATCTATCCTCCTCAAACGAATTTGCAAAACCGGTCATGATCCGGATTCTTGCCAGCCGCAGTGCTGTGGATCATCTGGATTTGGTATTGCAGCAGATAGAAAGTGATCATGAGGAAGTTCGTTTTGAAGTATACAACAACCTGCAGTTTCTTGCCGGACCTGATGACCTTCCCAAACTGGTTAATCTTATCAATGCCGATCGGGATGAAGAAGAAATAACTGCCATTCAATCTGCCATCGCAGGGGTTATCAACCGGGTAGAAGAAGCTGCAAAACGCGATGAGATCATCATTCAGGCACTGATTGAATCCTCTGACGGCCAAAAACCCTATTTACTGGAACTCTTTCCACAAGTCGATGGAATTGAAACGCTTAATGTAGCCACTCAGGCACTGGATCATGCTAACCCGTCCATCAGAACGGCTGCCATCAAAGCTCTGGCTGCCTGGCCGGATCCTTTGGCACTGCCGGCACTGCTGGATGCTGCAGCGATTGCTCCCGAATCACTTCTACCCGGTGTTTATGAGGGCTATGTACGGCTTGTCAACCGGTCCAGCTATCCGGTGGAAGAAAAAGTAAGATTTCTGCATTATCTTGTAGAGTCAACGAGTTCAATTCAGCAAAAAGCGAAGATTGTCGATCATTTCTCAAGCCTGGAAGATCTGGTGGCTTTGCAGGCTGCCGGGCGTTATTTTCACAACGAGGAAGATGCAATCAGGGAGAGTGCTTTTCAGGTGGCATCCGGAGTGCTTGGTTCATTATACGAGCCGGGATCATCAGAACTCAACATTTCAAATGCTTTTTTGGCATCTCTTGATGAATCTATTCGATCTTCCCTGTTGAATGAGCTGGACAAAGAAATTGAAAGGATTGCCGAAGCGGCATCTACAGAAACATATCAAACAGAACAGGAAGACATGGCGGAGGCAAAATATGGCCGGCTTTTTAACGGCAGGGACCTGGACGGCTGGGAGGCGATAGGATCAAACCCGGATGCGTGGGGTGTCGAGGATGGCATCCTTTATACCGATGGTGTGGGCAGCGGCTGGCTTTCGACAAAATCCACCTACGATGATTTTATCATTGAACTGGAATACCGGGTACCTGATGGCGGCAACAGCGGGGTGTTTCTCCGTGCTCCCCGGGAAGGAAATCCGGCGTTTGCAGGTATGGAAATACAGATATTGGATGATTATGCCGACCGCTATGCCGAGCTGGAACCCTGGCAGTATACCGGCAGCATTTATAATGTAAAAGCCCCGTCGAAAAGAGTAACCAGGCCGGCTGGTGAGTGGCAGAGTATGGTTATTAAGGCAAATGGCCCTGTCATCAAGGTCACCCTGAATGGGGAATTGATATTAAATACCAACCTGATCAATCACATGGAATTGGTGGACGGGCATCCCGGCCTTACTCGCCGATACGGTTACGTCGGGTTGCAAAATCACAGCAACCGGGTGGATTTCCGAAATATAGTGATACGGGAAATCGAATAGCTTGTATGTACACTTTTACCGCATGATTTTTGTTGCCGATATACATTTCCTTTGTGCTTCGGACTTGTGGCTGGAGGTCAATCGTTTGCCTGTCACCTGTCTGACTTGTTGATTTGTGGGTTACATTGAAACAGGGGAAGGATTGCAATTATGTGTTTACAAATCCCGGAATCCCGACATACCAGCCGGCAGCGATGTCGGATTCGCTACTGGTCCCGACAGGAATGCCGGGGAAAAAGTGGTCAGAGGTCTTGTTTAAATGAGCAATAATCCTATGAACAACTCGAGCTACACATTGTGGATACTGGTCTGTATGGCAGTGTTTTTGGTACTTGTGACCGGATCGTGTCAGGATTCGAATTCTACAACTTCCGTTACGATCGATCCCCGGGAACGGATTCAATCCTATTCCGGCAATCCCCACTATCTGGCCTGGGGTGATGTTCCTGTCTTCCCGCTTGGGCCAACCGGTTATCACAGCTGGGCGCCGATCAGCCGTCCCGGCACCGCTGATTTCATCGATCAAATGGATCGTCTGACAGGTGTGATTGATGAAATTGACAGTCCGCACGTACGGGGCTTTATGAGAGGCCTGCCTTACGACCCTATGAATCACCTTCACGACGGGCCGGTGGACGTGGTGTTGCAGCCATGGGTGCAAATGGATGATGGCCGTTATGACCTGGAGCGATTCGAATCTTCCTGGGAGGAACGATTTGTTGAATATCTGGATGCGGCACTGGATCGTCGTATTGTCGTTGCTGTAGAAATTTGGGATGACTGGTCGGTAACACGCGGACCCGGGGGACAGTACGACCCCGGTGAGGGGGCAGCGTGGAATGCACATCCGTTCAATCCGCTCAATAATGTCAACTACGATGAAGATGTACTGCCGGTAGAAACAGCGGTTTGCAATGCTCCTTTCTACAGTACAATCCCATCACTGAGTAATATTGAACCGGTATTGGAATTGCAGAAACGTTATGTAGACAAGATCCTGAATATTGCGTCAGAATATCCGAATGTCATGTTCAATATCTCCAATGAGAGCCGGGCACACCTGGACTGGAGCCGGTACTGGGCGGCATATATCGGTGAGCGTCTGCAGGATGATATTTTAATCGGAGAAATGCCATCAACCAATCGTCGTGACGGAGGAGGAGAGTGTGAACATGAATTTAATCCGTTAACCCTTTCAACAGAGCCAGGGTATACGTATGTGGATGTAGCGCAAGGTGTTTCAGGGCATGAGTTCGGTGTGGCCCGTGAACAGGCCATTGGCGGCGGCCTGCGCATGCAGGAGTATCGCCGTGCGATGACCGATGCCGGAACCGAGCGTCCCCTGATTGTCTCCAAGGATTATACCCGCGGGCCGGATGGCGGGGATATTGTTTTATGGAGCCGGTTCATCGGTGGGGCGGCAGCTGCACGATTTCACCGGCTGGGGGAGAATCATGGCCCGGAGATTAGCGATTTTCAGCACGATGCTGTAAGGCGACTGGGGAAATTTATTGCCCGGGTTCCTTTCTGGGAAATGCATCCTGCACCGGGTCTTCTGGAAGAACTGCCTGAATCGGCTGATGCAAATGTCCTGGCATCAGACAGTGGAAATATAGTAATTCAATTACTCGATGGATCCCGCAGTGAGAGCCTGTCGGTAAATCTTGAACCCGGAAATTGGTCTGTCGAATGGATCGACCCATCTCGTGGAGATGTGATTGACGAATATGAAGTTACAGTAAATGCCAAACCCTATCAGTTTGAGATTCCCGGAGAGTTGGATCACTGGGTCTTATATATCAAGCCGTAAACCAATTTGCCTGATCAGCACGCTTTTTTAAGCACGTGACCATGCAAATGTGAAGTACGGATCAGGCTTCATGGATATCAAACAATGAGTGGGTATCAAAAAATGAAAAGATTAAACCTGTTACTGTGTGATTTAAATATTTAAATTTATCTTGCAGGCTGGCAATTTCTCCAAATAACGAAGTTTAACAAAGTTTACAGACGGTATGAATCTCAATTTGAAAGCGAAGAAACAGAATACCTACGATGCGATCGTCGTAGGAACCGGCATCAGTGGCGGCTGGGCGGCTAAGGAATTAACGGAAAACGGGCTGAATACCCTTGTGCTCGAAAGAGGGCGTAATGTCAGGCATCCGGTCGATTACCCGACGGCAACCAAAGAACCGTGGGATCTGCCGCGAAATGACCGGATATCAGCCGAGGAGGCAAAAGATTATGAGGTTCAAATGCGAACCGGGTATACCGTCCGTGAAACGACCAAACACTGGTGGGTCAAAGACACCGACCAGCCCTATATAGAAAAAGAGCGGTTTGACTGGATGCGCGGCTACCATGTGGGTGGCAAGTCGATCATGTGGGGCAGGCAGTGTCTGAGGCTCGGCCCCCACGATTTTGAAGAAAATGCCAAAGACGGTTATGGGGTCGACTGGCCGATTCGTTATAGCGACCTTGAATCCTGGTACGACTATGTTGAAGAGTTTGCCGGCATCAGCGGGATGGAAGAAGGCCTGATTCAATGCCCTGACGGTGTATTTCTTCCATCTATTGAAATGAACTGTGTGGAGAAACATACCCGGGAAAAGATTCTGGAGAACTTTGAAGGACGGGTATTGACGATGGGCCGGTTCGCAAACCTGACGGTTCCGCACAAAGGCCGCGGTGCATGTCAGTTCAGAAACAAGTGCATTCGCGGATGTCCGTATGGAGCCTATTTCAGCAGCAATTCCAGTACCCTGCCGGCAGCTGAACAAACCGGCAACATGACACTTCGTCCTCATTCTATTGTAAGTTCGGTTATGTATGATGAAGAGACAGGCAGGGCTTCCGGGGTGAAAGTTGTTGACGCAGAATCGGGAGAAGAAGTTGAATTCTACAGTAAAGTCGTTTTTCTCTGCGCTTCTACCATTGCAACAACCATGATTATGCTGAATTCGATATCAGATCGATTTCCGAATGGCTTGGGGAACGACTCGGATCAACTGGGAAGGAACCTCATGGATCATCATTTCAGAGTTGGAGCATCCGGCAGGTTCGACGGTTTTCATGATAAATACTACTACGGGCGACGTCCTGCATCGGTTCATATGCCGCGTTACCGTAATCTTGGCAATGAACAGCGTGATTACGTGCGCGGATTCCATTTCCAGGGTGGTGCCAGCAGGCAGAACTGGTGGCGAGGGGTTCAGGAGCTTGCTATTGGTAAACAATTAAAGGAATTGGTTCAAACACCGGGTGAATGGACCATGGGATTGGGTGCTTTTGGAGAAATGCTGCCTGATCCGGAAAACCGAATGTGGCTGGACCACGACAAAAAGGATAAGTGGGGACAACCTCTGGCCGTCTTTGATGTGAAGTTCGGCGAGAACGAATATAAGATGAGAGAAGAGATTAAAGCAGATGCTCTCGAAATGCTGGAGGCAGCCGGGTTCAAGGATGTGACAACCCATGATAATCCGGGTGGTCCCGGCCTTGGTATCCATGAATGTGGAACTGCCCGGATGGGGCGTGATCCCAAAACTTCGGTACTGAACAGGTGGAACCAGGTTCATGCAGTTCCTAATGTATTTGTAACCGACGGTGCCAGTATGACATCATCCGCTAATCAAAATCCGTCTCTTACATACATGGCATTGACAGCCCGGGCTGCAAATTATGCAGCGGAAGAGTTGAATAAAGGGAATTTATAAACCACAAGGAGGCTTTGCAAAATCACTTCGTGTTCAGAAAATGAGCGCTTCACGTTTAAATAATGAGCGTCTTATTGCCTCCCGCCAGCTGTCGGGACGTTATCGGTATCGGATTTTCAAACTCTTCTGGTCTTCATCCAGAACAAAGATCGCTGACGCGTTCAATAAATGAGCCTGGTTTTGCAAAGCCTCCTACAAATAATTCGTTAATTAATTCCCGTTTTCATTTTCCATCCTGTTTCTAAACTCCCGTACTTCTTCCACAGTGACTTCGCTGGCATCGTTGCCAAAATTTTGCCGGATATATGTTGCCACACTTGCCACATCTTCATCACTTAAAAAACCATGTTGCGGCATGGGGAAATTATAGGTTTCTCCCCTGACAACGATAGGCCCCTCCAGTCCGTTGATGATGACCGAGATTAACCGCTGTTTGTCGCCGGTTACCCAATCGGTGCCAGCAACAGGAGGAAATCGTGGCGGTGCCCCTTCTCCATCGCGCTGATGGCACGCTGCACAGTAGGTCATATATATTCTTTCTCCGCCGTATACGACTTCAGGTTCAAGATGGTCGTCTATTTCATGGGGAGTGCGGATATTGTTGGCCGTTAATTTCTCTTGCTCCATTACAGCAAGCTGCTCATCGCCAAAGGTATCCCTGTCACCAGTAAACATCACCCGCCAGATTTTCCCCTGTACCGAATCTATGATGTACAACGATCCGTCCGGACCTGTGGCCAGGCCCATAGGACGGTGTTTAGCGTCCCGGGTACTGACAATCGGGTCAACCACTGCAAACCGGTTGGCAAATACTTCCCAATCCCCTGAAGGATTTCCATCTGCGAATGGGACAAATGCCACGAAATAACCTGCCTGGGAGTATGGTGCGCGGATTGTTGAGCCATGAAAAGCGATAAATGCTCCATTCCGGTATCGATCCGGAAACTGATCGCCCTGGTAAAAATGTAAGTCATTGGGTGCAAAATGGCCGGGGAATCCTATGATGGGATCCTCATACTCACTACATCTGCCGACGGTACCCTGGTCACCACCATATTCAGGGTTTAAAATCCTTTTGTTCTGAAGCTGGTTATAGTAACAATAAGGCCAGCCGAAGTCAGAGTTTTCAGTTACACGCATGAACTCTTCTGAGGGCAGCATCGCACTTTCCCAGGGAGAATATATATTCGGCCACATCCTGTGAAGATTGTCTCTGCCATGTTGTACTACGTAGAGTTCTTCATCCACCGGGTTCCAGTCCATGGCTACAACACTACGGATGCCTGTGGCGTATCTGATTCCGTCGTGCTGGGTTTGTCCCGGTATGTCGGCATCATACATCCAAATGCCTGCATGGTCGTCCAATTGAGGGCATGGATCCTGGCCCGGGAGACCGGGAGTTCTTTTTGGGTTCTGGCAAACATCACCCGGCGAACCGAAAGGGACAAACATATTGCCCTTGTTGTCAAAAGTTACAGGTTTGGCAATATGTTCGGCTCCATGTTCAGCGTTCCTGTAATCGTCAATTAACATGACTTCCACCTCACTGTCCGGGACGAGCTCACCGGGGGTAAGCCGGCTTCTGTACACCTCTCCAGCCGTGCTGAAATAAATATAGCCATCATGGATCCTCATTGCAGTTCCATAGCCTCCCTCATCGGTATATCCGCCGAAGTATTCTATTCTGTCCGCTTTCCTATCGTTATTCTCGTCCCTCAGTGCAACCAGACCCCTTCCTTCTGAATCGGGAGCCCGAAGTTTAACATAGATGTCACCGTTCTCATTAACTGCAAGATGCCGGGCACGTCCAATGCTGTCGGCAACCACAACTGCTTCAAAACCATCGGGCAACAGCAGTCCGCCGTTGTCCGGCTGTCCATCATGTTGTGAATCGCAGCCGGCAATTCCAAACACGAAAAGAACAATACCGGCTATCAATATTTTGTGATACGACCGGTATTGAATGAGATGTGTAAATGACAGGTTAAAGTGATGTTGAGATGATATTGTATTCATTCCGTTTGAGATAGCGTTCAGATTTCACTTACAGTTTGATTAATTTTAAATGACAATCCGGTAAATGTAACAAGCAAGATGGTCCACAATACAGACCGCCCATTCATGGCTGTTTGCAACACTTTTCACAGTATATGATAAAGCCGTTCTTTCGTATTGTTATAGAATCCGGATACTCATTTAATTTTATAATGCACCGATTGTACAAGTTACTCAATGTAAATAAAAATAAATTATTCAAACCATAGTTTATTAACAATAATATTCATTAATACCAGTGTTGCTGGTGGAGCAAAAATAATCGGTTTAAAAGCCTATCACCTGGCGGGCACGTTCACGCAGAGCTTCATTTTCGATAGATTTAAGTTCTTCAATGCGTTCTTCTCCCAGATCGTCAGCACTTAAAGTCCCGTCATTGATTGCATTGAGAAGAACTTCAATTCGTTCATCTGATCGAAGCAATGCATTCAAGGCGATATCCCTGTTTCTATCGGAATAATATGAAATTCCGGAAAGCAATATTTCCGGCACTTCAGGCGACCGGATATCAGCAAGCCCGCTGATGGCACCCATATGCAGGTGGTTGTCAAGCTCCGGATCCAGATAGGCTGTCAATTCCGGAATGCTTTGATCTTTTAAATCCATAGCGATCATTCGCAGTGCGTCGTAACGCCAGGGATATGGTACTTCCGGGTCTTTGGCCATTTCATAGGAAAGTTCAATCGCACGCTGCCATCTGGCCTGCAGATTTTCATGGCTATTAAGGATATCATCAATTCGGGATTTGGGCCACTCGTTCTGGCGACTGATTCCATTAACAATACCACCACCCAAAACCACACCCTGCCAGTTCAACAATGGAGCATTTAGCTCCGGCAGGGAAATATCCATTATCTGCCTGATTTCCTCTGAGTTGCTCTGGCTTCCTACTGCAATTGTGACTCGCCAAATCCAGGGAATGCGGCGGGCCTCTTCATCGGTACCGGTTTCAAGATTCCGGACCAGTTCAGTGAGTATTTGCGGAGCCATGTCGAGATTCTGTTCAACCAGATCCCGGCGTTGTTCTGCCTCAATGTCGTCGTCAAGCAATTGATTCGCGATTTCAACAGCACGTGCTTCGGTATCAGCATCAGATCTTTGTGATTCATTGTTACAGGCAGCTACAAGAAGAAAGAGCAAAAGACTGAAAAATTCAATGCTTGTTGGTGAATGTAAATTAAGATGATCCATATTTTTCAGACTGTTGATATTATCAGGAACTGTTATTTCACTAAAAGTAGGAAAATAAAAGGTTTGTATTCAAAAATGTGTCAATTTGGCCCTGGTGCGATTCACCGCATGATTCTCCATTTGCTTTGTCCCCGAACCAATTTTCCTGGTAAGAAATGCAAGGTAAGCCAAACCAGAGTCGAAAAGTTTAATGAATAAGCATACCGATTCCATGATTTTGCACGTCAATTTATCTTTAGGAAAGATAAAATGGAATATGATAACGGTAATCAAACGCATTAAAAGCAGGCTTTGCATAACCGTCTTTTTGATCTTGAACAAAAATTCTGGTTTTTCAAAGCCTTCTAAAAAGCAATGTTATTTGAATTGACAACAAGAACATGAATGTAGATACTCTTATATTAATCCAATATCATACATATAACAATGACCTGAACTTTTGAAGAGGCGGGTTTTACTTTATAAACGAATATCATATTTACTTTTCTGCTATGTTCTCAAGTCGTAAAGGTGGTTTTTTAACCGGAAATTTATTTCGCGTTCAGGTATTTAATGCGACTGTCCAAACCTTAATCACTGCTTTTGCTGGCAGTCGTTTTCCAAAAACATGGGGCACCATTCTTGTATGCTTCCTGTTTTTTGTCGGCCAGCACTCAAATAGTTTGACCGAAAATAGTGATGAGACAGCTGATCCCGGTTATTATCAGACGATGGATTACGGGTCTGTGATTGCCGAGTCAATCCGGCAGGACTGGCCGGAAGAAGCGCTGGCCAGAAAGGGCCTGGCGATTCGGGTTGGCGGCGAGGTGGCCATGATTTTTGATACGGATCTGATGCGTTTTGCGGCCGGAACGGTCGGTGGCTGGCTGGATATCTCCAATACGGCATATACAAGCTTTAAAGGGTCGGATATTCCGCGAATTGAAGGCAGGCAGGTTTTTGGCAGTTCCGAAATTGCCGGCTGGGCTAACGGAGGCAGCTTTGATGGGCCCAGAGAAAAAGGTATGGGCAATCTGCCCCGAAATTGGGCTCACTACAATGGATATTACCGACATGGTGAGCAGGTGATACTTTCCTACTCGGTCGGGGACACCGGTGTGCTGGAGCTGCCCGGTGCGATTACACACGGCAATGAGGGTGCGATAAGTTTTGTCCGAACTCTGCAGGTAGAGGCATCGGGGC
>SKRC01000044.1 GCA_007118695.1 Balneolaceae bacterium
CCGGGAGTTAGGATAACTGCTGAAATCTGTTCCCATCTGGGCATCATTACCGGTATATGAACTGACTTCCGGATCCCAGCCGGTGTAATCGGTCAACGTGATCAAATTGGTTCCAGTCACATGAATTCGCAGGTTTCTCAAACCCAGTCGCTGGGAAATCTCAGCGGGTATGTTGTAACCCAGTCCCACACTCTTCAATCGAATGTAGGAGGCATCTTCTACAAATTTATCGGTCATACTGCTGGCACTCGTCGGGAAATTAATCCGGCTTTGCAGATCCGCATCTGCCCGCGTTTGGGCATCGATGATTCCACGGATGTTGGTATCCTGGTTGTCCGGTGTCCACCGGTTGGCCAGCTCTGCAGCCGTCTGGTCATCGTGCAGCCTCTTCACCTTGGCTATATTGAATATGTCATGGCCAATTTGCGACTCGATCAGGAAATGGAGCTCAAAATTACGGTAGCCCAGTGTGTTATTCCAGCCTAAAAAGTAATCCGGGAGTGTATTGCCGATCACTTGCTCGTCATTGTGATCAATAAATCCGTCGTTGTTGACATCTTCGTATCTGAGATCACCCGGCAGCTGTCCGTACTCGGCCGCTTCTTCGGCCTGGTCTGTATTCCAGGTGCCCAGTACTCTGTACCCCCACATCTGACCAAACGGCTCGCCAGGCCTCATGCGCATAAACGGATCGGCAGGGTTAACCTGGTGCCCTCCACCGGTGGCTGTCCAATAAATAATATCGGTTTCACCCAGATCGAGCACTTTGTTGCGATTAAGCGTGAAATTGAAGGTCGATCCCCATGAAAAAGAACGGGCTTGGCCTCTGGCTCCAATCTGAAACTCGAAACCGCGATTTTCCACAGAACCTACGTTGTCCAGAATCGTACCCAGACCTGTGTGGGTGGGAATCTGGCGGTTCATAAGCAGATCCTCAGTCGTCTTTACATAATAGTCGACTGCCGCATGAAAACGTCCTCCCAGTAATTCCACATCAATCCCGACATTGGTCTGTTCGGTTGTTTCCCATCTTAATGATGGGTTGGAAGAACTTACAATTCGAAATCCAGTCTGCAGCCCGATTCCATCGTAAGGGTAGTTACCTGTCTGGGAAATTCGAGCCAGAGACCCATATGGACTGATCGCCTGGTTGCCTGTTCTGCCCCAGCTCGCACGTAACAATAAATTGTCAAATACACCCAGATTATCAAGACCCAGATATGGTTCTTCCGAGAGCCTCCAGCCTACCGTCACAGAAGGGAACGTCGCCCACTTGTTTTCTTCACCGAAGACCGACGATCCATCAGTACGCACACTTCCGGTCAGTAGGTAGCGGTCGTCAAAACTGTAGGCAAGCCGGCCCAGACCTGAACTGATCAACCGCTTGCTCTCGCCCGAGCTGGTCTGCTGGATATCTGAGCCACCCAGATCATAAAAGCCGGTGGCGTGGTTCTGAAATGCGCGATTGGTGATGTTCGTCGAGAAAAACTCATTCCATTTTTGCTCGACAACAGCCGTCGCTGTAATACTGTGGCGATCTATGTCGGTCTGGTAAGTCAGTATATTAGAGGTCTGATAGCGCCGACTTTCACTGCTGAACGCCGTGGCTTGACCATTTTCCCTTCGTCCGATCTCGGTCCAGTTGTTGAAAAACTGACGCCGCTTGTGGTCGGTGATGATAGCTCCACCACTTAGCCGTAGTGACAAACCTTCCATCAGCATAAAGTCTAACATGATGTTAAAATTGTTCCTGTTAGATATATTGCTGATTTCCTGCTCTGTGGCACTTGCAACCGGGTTCCAGCCTGTAGAAGGAGCTGCCCTCAGCCACGTTGGAGCACGCTCGATGTAGTTGCCGTCCTCATCATAAATCGGCATGGTGGGGGGAAATGTGAACGCATTGGTAATCGGATTGTTCACATATCCTGTTGCTGCACCAAATAAAGCTGAACCGTCATTTTCCCGTGTGCCGACCCAATTCACTGTTGCTCTTGCCCAATCGGTGATTTCGGCGTTCAAATTGGCTCGCAGTGAAAAACGATTGTAACCGGAATTGATCAAAATACCGTCTTGATCCATATAAGAGCTGGAAACCCTATAGTTGATACTTTCGGTGGCACCGCTGACCGAAAGCTGATGGTTTTGCGTTAGGGCCGGATCAAATATTGCACCAATCCAGTCGGTGACACCTTCACCCCGTTCAAGAGCCGCAATATCAGCCTCAGAAAAAAGAGGCTCCGGAATCCGGTCTAGATTGTCGGCCATTTCAAGTGTATTTTGATTGCGCGCATAGTCGGCGGCACTCATCAGTTTCACATTGTTGATAAGTGATTGAACACCTACATCATAGGTATAGTCAAACATTGGCTTCCCCAACTGCCCCTGCCGGGTCGTCACCAGCACCACCCCGCTGGCTCCTTCCGAACCGTACATGGCTGTGGCCGAGGCATCCTTCAAAATTTCCACACTCTGGATATCGCGCGGGCTCAGCGACCTCAGGTCAACGCCCTGCAACCCGTCAACAACAATAAGTGCCTCATTGCCTCCCTGGATCGATTCAATGCCACGAATACGAACAATCACTTCACCACCAGGAGATCCATCGGCTGTCCTGACATTGACACCGGGCGCGCGCCCTTGCAGCATCTGGTCCACCCGCTGGGTGGCCAAAGGCATCCGTGCTTCACTCTCGAAGTCGATACTGGTAATCGATCCGGTCACGTCCCTGGCTCGCTGTGGTGCGTAGGCACCCACAACTACCTCCCCGATATCCAATACATCAAGAACAAGTGAAATATTCAGTTCGCTTCGTCCGTCAATGGGTATCGTTTGTGTCTGATATCCTACAATCGATACGACAAGAGTCTCATTGAGAGAAGGGACATTCAATTGGAATTCGCCGTTTAAATCTGTATTGGTACCAATTGTCGTACCTTCTACAACAATATTGACACCAGGCAACGGGTTTCCGTCGCTTTCAGATGTAACGGTTCCCTGCACGGTTTGCGCCACTGCGGACGCTGTACTTACAACTAACATGCAAAAAATAAATAGAAAAGAAAGTAAATTATGTTTCATTATTTTAACCCATTTTTTAGTTCGTATTCGTGACTATTCACAATATCGATGAGTCAACTCGATTGTCTCGAAAACCCACACAACCGCAATCGCAACCCTGATTAACCACAATCCCGGTTTGATTCCGATCGCCTTACAATATTATTTTACAAGCAGGAAATCTTTGTAAAAAAATAATTGCTAGACCACCTTATTTAAATAATAATTAAAATGCAATGAAAAATTTTCATTTCCTTATTTTTACCTTTTTTAAGCAAGAATTGTAGTGTTTATTTTTTAACTAAATGGGAGAGAGTGAGTTACGAATCACCTTTGTATTGTGCAATAAATTTAATCATTGAGTAAAAAATGAAAAATTACGTGTGCTGGGTCCCTATCAATGTGTAATACATCCATTGTATTGAGATAAAGAAAGAAAGGAATACTCATCTTTTTTACTCTTCCACAGGAAGGAATATCTACTTATGGATGATTCAACTTGAACCGGTTCACCTGGATCGACTGATCATCACCTATGACAAGTGCCTGATCCCGGAAGAGTGGTTGGGTACATTGCAACCAACAAAACATATATATGGCCTCCAATGTCAATAGGCAATAGCATTTCCTGGCAAGAAATATTTCCTTCCTTACCTTTTTTCCCATTCGAATTTTTCATCGACTCTGTCCTGCAGGCATTTTTCAATCCTGGATGGCAGTATCATGACTGCACCAAACATATATAGAGGTTCAACGGATACGGCTGGAATAGATTCCGAATACTGTTATCCGGTCCCGCCGTTTGCGGGACGACCATAGAAAATACTACGTTCCCTGAGCCCGGATGATCACGCGGTTGGCTATGGGCGGTTTTTCCACAACCCATTCCAGTTATGGTCCATCTCGGAGCAGGGGCAGACCATGTCGATTTCACCAGCAGGCTCATTTCATTGCCGGATATCGAATAAAAATCCAGGGGACGCTGCCGCATCCAATCAAGCGGTAGAGATCGGCTTTTTGGCTTACCCGGCCAGTGAATGATCGATTTGCTCGTCATAGTGGTAGCAACCGGAAAGAAAGCTCTTGCCTGCTTGTCTGAGTTATGCGTCGGGCTTGCAGCAGCTCCCCATTTATAAAGATTCTTCAGGGATTTTCTTCAGATTTAAGAATTTGTACTCATCGAAGGGTTCTTTTCGCTTGAGCATGTAATACACGGCTACTCCCAGGCGCTTGGCTATGATCGTCAGTGCCTTGCCTTTCCCGTGACGGCTGCTCAAGCGCTGGTAGTACCGCCCGGCCAGATCATTGCCCCGGACATACAGCAGCGCGGCTTCGGAAAAGGCCCACCGAAGATGTGCATTGCCGATTTTTCCACCTGTAGTGCCGTAAATCTTTCCATTGGAAGACTTTTGCCCCTTAACCAGACGGGCATAGGAGCAAAACTCTCCTCTGCCGGCAAAACGGTTGATATCACCAATCTCATAAAGAATGGTCAGTGACAGCACATCTCCCACTCCCCGGATGCTTTGCAACAGATGAAGACTAATCGGGTCGTGTTCTTTGGCCAGAGCCAGGATCTGTTTGTCCAGCTCCTTAATGATTGGGTCGTAATGATCAATCATCTTCAGATTGGTTTCTACAATTAGCTGAACCACAGGGTCGGGAAAGTGGCCGACGATATCTTTTCCCCGTCGCCGATCCGGCCGGGAGAGACTTCCCAGTGGGTCCAGATTGTATTGGGTTACCGTATTTTGAATGTGCCCCAGAAGTTCTGCCCGCTTTCGTACAAAATGAGTTCGCCTTCGCATCAGGTCTCTGGTGGGGCGCATCCTGGGCGGATACACATAGGCGAGCGGAAAATTACCACCCCGTATCAGTCGGGCGAGCTTCAGCGAATCAATCCGGTCGTTTCTGGTTTTGACTCCGTGGATCGACTTCATGTACAGCGCGTGACCTAAAATAAAGTCAATGCCTTCGTTCTGGCATAAATCCGCCAGCCAGTACCAGCAGAAAATGCATTCCACGCCAACGACAAGGTCTTCCCTAAACGGTGCCACAGCATTTAAAAACTGTTCCGGACAACAGATTCTGTTTTTGTGGTAGACGGTCTTACCATCCTTGTCCAGGATGCAGATATACATCTTCCTTGCATGAAGATCAATACCGCAGTAATATGCATGTTGTTTGTTATAGACTTTCATGGTTTTCCTCCTTGGGTTTGTTATGAGTTTGTCCAAACCGTAATGTACGATTCGGGGAGGAGGCCATGAATAATATCAAGTGTTTCCTGCGGACCGGTTAAAACTTCTTGCTGGACTTTTGAGTTGATAGCCCGGCCGCAGAAACACCAGACCGTTAACGCACCCTTCTCATATACAGTAAGACTCTCCTTTTCGTTACCTCATTACG
>SKRC01000113.1 GCA_007118695.1 Balneolaceae bacterium
AGTCTGTTGCAGTTACAAATTAGTTTTATCGACGATTCAGAAGCTCAGCAATATCTGAAAAGTACCATTTCACGAATCCATTCAATAGCAATGGTTCACGAGAAACTCTATCAGACAGATAACTTTGCCAACATCAGAATGGATGATTTCATCCAGGAGTTGCTTGCCCAAATTCAAAAGAGATATTACCGGAATTCGGACAATGTTCAGGTAGAAATCGATGTTGATCCCGTCACCCTCGATATAAAGCAGGCCGTTCCAAGCGGGCTTATTCTGAATGAGTTGATAATGAACAGTTACAAATTTGCCTTTAATGGTAAAAAGAATGGCAAATTATCTATTTCATTTAACAAAGAGGGTGACCATGTCAAAGCAAATGTCAGTGACAATGGTATCGGATTGCCGAAAGATTTTGACATTAATGCCAACTCATCGCTGGGAATGACACTGATAAAGACGTTAACGAAACAACTAAAAGCAGAAATGCAGATTCAAAATGAGACAGGAACCAGCATATCGTTTAGTTTTGAAAGCCGAAAAAGCAGCAAAATCTAATCGCCCTGCCCTGCCGGGCGCACAAAAAAAAAGCCTGTTCCGAATATCGGAACAGGCTTTGACTGTAAAATGAATTAAACGCTGCGACTATTCGTAAGTCAGGCTTGTAACGTTTACTGCACTAAGTCCTTTGGGTCCATCTTCCACTGAGTATTCAACTTCCTCATTTTCTTCCAGTCCCTGATCGCGGCCAAGGCCTTCGACGTTATTTCTGTGTACGAAAACATCTTTGCTTCCGTCTTCGGGTTCGATAAATCCAAAGCCTTTTTCAGCGTTGAACCATTTAATTTTACCTTTATGTGTCATTGTATTGGTCTCGTATAGTTTAAAACACCTGAGCGGAGTGATCTGATCTAATGGATTCGGTGTTAAGCGCCTCGATAGGGAAAAGAGTTCTCTCTTCAAGTGATGGTTTTATGTAATTCTAATAATATAAATAATTTATTGGATATTTCCGATTAATTTTTGAATGCCATCTGCATAGAGACAAATGTGAAAGAATCACCGGTAAAGTATAAAAAGAAGGGGGCTGATAGGGAGATCCCGCTCATTCCATCTTCGAACGCAGTTCAATCGTTCGGCCATGATCATACAAGCAAATCAGGTATCGATGATTCAATGCGCTATTCAGGCATCCATGATTCAATTCAATATTCGCTATTCAGGCATTCATCAATCATTTCAAAATTCGTTATTCAGTATTCCGTCAACATTCGGCGTTCGTTACTTAGTACTCATTCAACATTCAACATTCAGCATTCGTAATTCAATATTCATTCAAACACTCGGCGTTCGTTACTCAGTATTCATTCAACACTTGACTGTTCATTATTCAGTACTCATTCAACATTCAGCGTTCATTATTCAATATTCGATATTCTACACGTGCCCTTCTTTGGATAACCAGTTGTAGCAATCCCTGACTGATTTTTTCATAGGCTCAATTCTGTAGCCGAGTTCGGCAATGGCTTTTTCGCTGGAATAAGAGATGTTCTTTCGGGTCATGATTTTTACCAGTTCCGGTGTTAGATCCGGCTCTTTCCCGGTTATGGAAGAGATAAGCGACTGATAATAAGCCAGTGATTTTAATATAAAAGCCGGGATTTTTTTGGGCATTTTATTGATGTCCATCAACTGTGCTATCTCGGAAATAAATTGAGAAAATGTACAATCTACTCCGGAGAGAATGTAATTTGCTCCGTTCTCGCCATGGTCGACGGCGACAATATGGGCTTTAGCTACTTCATTGACGTGGGTTACGCTGATAGTACCATCGGGAATTCCGGGCAGATCGTTGTCTTTTAATGCCATAAAAATTCTGCCCCAATTATTGATGTCGTAGGGCCCGGTAACGGTGGTGGGATTGAGAATCACAACTTTCATATTGCTGGTTGAATATTTCAGCACTTCCTGTTCGGCCGCCCATTTTGTGCGTTCATAATTTACCCAGGAATCCATTCCTTTTTTGGGAAGCTTTTCAGAAATATGATTGCCGCTCATCTCACCCCATACCGATGCACTGGAGGTATAAATGAATGCACCGACAGCCTTTGAATGAGCTGTTTCCAGTACATTCCGGGTGCCCTCAATATTGATTTTAGTCTGGGAGTCATTGTTTTTTGCCCAGAGATTGGTGTCTCCGGCCAGGTGAAAAACCGTGTCCGTTTTATCAGGCATCACCTTTTGTAGTTGCTCCCTGTCGGTGATGGATCCTTCACTCAGATCCACAGGCATGCTTTCAAGGTATTTGAGATCCGATGTTGATCTGTGAAGAGCCGTTACTGTCCAATCGGAATCCAATAGCAGTTTAATTAGATTAATTCCTATAAAACCTGTTCCGCCGGTAACAAATGCATGTCGCTGCATGAATAGCGTTTAATTTATGGTGAAATAGATCTATTCGTTGATTCAGGCACGGGTTTACAGCTTACAACATGTGGCTTCTCCCCATGGCAGGTTTCTGAAGGAAGGTATTGACTTTTAAACCCTCAGCATTGCCAATAATAAATAAATAAAGTAAAAGGTGGACCGGCTTTTTACTGAATTTATTCGATAATTCTGCAAAATTTTTAAAGCATATGGATTTTGGGAATGTTGATCTGTTGCGACTATCAACTTCAAATGCCCGTCTTTCGGGCTGTATTCGGGAAATCATCCGGAAGGCAGAAATGTCGCAGAAAAGCAGGGTGTTTTTTTTCGAAGACTTCCAAAATTGGATCATAAAGAAGTATAAATAATAAAGTTTCATTACGTTTAACAAAATTACTGTGAGATACCCGGAGAGATCGGATCGTAACATGGCACGGAATGTGCCGCTCCGGGCGGATGCAAGAAATATTCGATTTGCAGGCTGATCCGAAACCGAAAGCCAATATCTAAACAGATTCTGCGCCGGCAAACCGTTCGCGCATCTGCTGCCAGGCATTTTTTCGGAACTCCCTCAGCTTTTCAACAGCCACCGTTGTATCCAGGTAAATCATAGGGATAATAACCAGTGTAATAATGGTGGATGCCAGCAGGCCTCCAATCACAACCCGGGCAAGAGCCGCCTGTATCTCAGCCCCCACGCCAATACCAATTGCAAGCGGAAACATGGCCAGGATGGTGGTGAATGTCGTCATCAGGATAGGCCGCAAACGAAGTCTGGATGCGGCAATAATTGCCTCAAGAAGATTCCGCTGCTTGTCGTCACGACGCTTGAGGTTGATGTAGTCGACCAGGACTATCGCATTATTTACCACAATACCCAGCAACATCAATACACCCATCAGGCTCTGCATATTGATGGTCGTGTCGGTAAGGATCAGTGTGGGAACGATTCCGATCAGGGCAACCGGTACTGAAAACATGACGATCAGCGGATCCAGGTACCGTTCAAACTGGCCGGCCATCACCATATAGACCAAAATCAATGCCAGCACAATGGCCATGGTGAAATCATCCTGTGCCCGCTGCTGCTCCTCATATTCCCCGCCAAAATAGACCGAATAGCCTTCGGGGAATTGTATATCCGATAGCGCGGCTTCCATTCTCGGTACGGCTTCGCCGAGGGTTTCATCCTGTTCGAGCTCTGCACTCAGATACATGACCCGCTGGCCATTGACACGGTTAATGGATGTCGGCCCCCGGGTACGCTCGTGTTCAATCACCGATGAAACCGGTACGATATCTCCGTTCTGTGCCCGGATGTTGATCCGTTCAATATCATCCAATTCCAGACGATCCTGTGGCCGCAGCCGGACCATGATGGGGCGTTCTTCACCGTCTACGCGAAAAACACCGGCCTGGGTGCCCCCGATGTTGGCCTGAATGGTGCTGGCTACATCGTTTACTCCGAGTCCAATTTCGGCAATTTTTTCCCGGTCAATACGAATATCCTGCTGGGGCCGGCCTTCCGATTCCTGGATTTCCACATCGGTCACACCCTGAACCCTCTCCAGCCGTGTACGCACATTGCGGGCCAGCTCTTCGGCAGTATCCAGGTCGTAGCCCCTGAGTTGTAAACTTACGGAAGCGTCCTCATCACCACCGCCGGTGCGGAACACTCGTCGCAAAATCCAGAGTCCACCCTGGGTATCCACCCGTATGTCGGCTCCGGGAACTGAATTTTGAACGTGCGCACGAATCTCACTGGCAATTTCATCGGCAGTGCGATCCCTCTCATCCTGGCCTACAAGGGCCATGTCGATGCGTCCATCACCGCCCCATCCGCCCAGGTCACGGGTATAATAGGCAATTTCATCCGGGTCAATCACCTGCTGAACCGTCTGGTGCAGTTCGTCAAAATACCGGTTGATGACAGCGATATTCGTGCCGTCCTGCATGCTCATCCTCACCCGTACCTCGTCGGCATCGGTTTCGGGCGCCAGTTCAAACGGAATGCCCGGCAGCAACAAAATGGACCCGGCAAACAACACAAAAGTAACGCCCAGAACATACCCTCTGCGTTTTATGGCTTTTCGCAGCAGTGAGGAATAATAGTCATCCATTTGCGTGAAGAAGCGGGTTGCACGCGAGTGTTTCTGCCGGTCAGCATCCAATGGTTTGATCGACATATATTTGCTTGCCAGCATCGGCACCAATGTCAAAGCGACAAGCAGGGAACACATAATCGCAAAGACCACGACCAGGCCCAGCTCCTGAAACATACTCCCTGTGGTGGTTTGCATAAACACAACAGGCAGAAAAATTACAGAAGTGGTCAGGGTTGCCGCAATAATGGCGCCGGTCACCTCGCGGGTCCCGACGCGTGCGCTCTCCTTGCGTTCATTACCCTCTTCACGTTTACGTACGATATTTTCGAGCACGACAATGGCGTTGTCGACAATGAGCCCGATTCCCAGGGCAAGGCCTCCGAAACTCATCTGATTGAGGGTTAAACCGCCAAAATAGAGCAGGCCGAAAGTAGCAATCAGGGAGATCGGTATGGCTGTGGCAATGATAAACGTGGTGGAAAGATTGCGCAAAAAGGCGAATAAGACGATGACGGCAAGGATACCTCCCCAAATGGCCGAGTTTTGCACTGTATTGATCGAATCCTGGATAAATTCACTCTGATCGGTGATGGCCATCAGTTCCATATCACCCCGGATGCTGTTGATCCGATCGATCTCCTCATGAACTTGCTCCGCCACAGCTACGGTGTTGGCACCCGACTGCTTGCGGATGGCCAGCCGAAGGGTGGGGATTCCGTCAATTTCCACATATCGCCCGATATCTTCATAACCGTGTGATACCCGGGCAACATCTCCCACACGGAGCGGGCGACCATCTACGTACTGAATAACCGTATTGCGTATTTCATCGAGATTTTTAAATTCACCGTCCGTTCGCACATAAAAATCACTGTATCCATCTTTGATATCACCGCCGGGAAGCGTCACATTCTCTCTGTTCAGTGCTTCTGAAACATCATTGGCCGTGATTCTTGAGGAGTGTAACCGTTCCCGGTTCAGATCTACCTGGATTTCCCGTTCAATACCGCCCCAGACATCGATTGTGCCTACTCCGGGAATCTGCTCAAAAAACATGGAAACTTCCCGTTCCAGGATCTGGGTCAGTTCCGCCAGATTGCGATCGGACTGGACCCCGATAATAACAATGGGGAAATCATCCGGAGTGAACTGGCGGATTCGCGGTTGATCGGCCAGATCCGGCAGATCATCCCGGATCCGGTCCAGGGCATCGCGTACGTTATTGGCTGCAGCATCCAGATTTGTGCCTCGCGAAAATTGGAGTGTGACTCTGCTGCTTCCTTCACTTGATGTGGAGCTCATTTCTTCCACATCGGGGATTCCGGCCAAGGAGTTTTCGAGCATATCGGTGACAATCAGCTCCATCTCCTCCGGCCCGACATTGCTGTAATTCACACTGACAGACAGCTGCGGATTTTCAATTTCCGGCAGGAGATCGACCGGCAGGTACCGGAACCCGATGAATCCCACCAAAATAATGATCAAAAAGGCCATGGTTGTTGCCACCGGCCTGTTAATGGATGTATTGGTTAAAGACATAGACGAATTAATGTTTTAACTGCTCATATATATTCTGCAAATTTTTAGCTTTTGTTACGGGATTCGTTTATTCAATCGTTGCTGTTGCCGAATATCAGCTCTTCCATGTCACGCGTTTGCAGGTTCTGCAATTCCATGACGTGTTCCCAGTCAACCATGCGGACATGGGCCTGCTCACTCTCCCACTCGGCCAGTTGATTTTGCCCGACAGTCACAACCCATCCGTCCTCAAGATCCAGTCCGGAGATACCGGCAATTCCGCGCCCTTCAGCCAGTACTTCCACAGGTACAAATTCCACGTTCACCGGGTTTGATGAGATCTGGTCCCTGCCTTCAATCTCTGCCGGGGCATCCTCTTCTTCAAAACCGAACTCCATCTCCATTCTTTCTGCTTCTGCAATATATATACCGGTTTCACCTTCGATCGGATGGTCATATAGTGCAGTTTTTGGGACGATTAACGACTCTTCAGCCTCTCCATAAAAAATATCGAGGGTGACAAACATACCCGGCCTCAGGTTTCCTCTATTTTCTTCCACCTCGAGTTCGGCAATAGTGGTATGAGTGACCGGGTCCAGAAAAGGGGAGATTCTTGCCACCCTGGCTTCCGCCCTGGTTTCACCACCGTCGGAGGGAACCAGTTCGGCGCGATGGCCAGGCTGAATAACATTGCTCATTGCCTCCGTCAGCGAAACAAAAATTCTCATGTTTTCCATATCACCGATCTGGAAAAGTTGTGTACCGGAATCGATGCTTTGTCCTACTTCAGCATTTCGATTGCCCACAATACCGTCTATCGGGGCTCGAACAACGGTATTCTCCAGGTTTGTCTGCTGCTCGTCGACCTGGGAGGCCGCCCGTTCTTTTTGTGCCCGGGCAAGATCGACACTGGCCCTGGCCCCGTCAATATCAGCCTGGATCGTTTCCAGTTCGAGATCGGCTTCCAGCTCCATCTCCGCCAGCTGTTTTGTGCGCTCATATTGTGCTTGAAGGCGGCGCAGACTGGCTTCGGCCTGATTGAGCTGAGCCTGGGCAATTTCGTAATCAAACCGGGCCTGATTGAGCTGAGCCCGGATATTATCATCCCGCAGGCGTACCAGGGTATCTCCTTCACTGACACGGTCGCCGTCGCTTACATGTACTTCTGTTATCCTCGCACTGATTTCCGGATAGATTTCGATCTGGTTTCGTGCACGCATCTCCCCGGTCAGACGCTGCACCAGGGGCATGGAACCGGACTCGACCTTAACAGCTTCTACGATCGCCAGTGGAGGTCCATCTCCACCCTGATCCGGGCCTTCTTCTTCCGAGCAGGCAACAAAAATGGAAACAATCGAAACTAAAAATAGGACCCGGGATAAATTATAAATTCTATGCATTTATGTTAACTGACTTTTCATATACATTCAACATTAAATTAAACGAAAAAATACCGGTTTACGTTTAAAACGGCTTCAGATTTGAAATCCTTTTACAATTCTGCACGCAAATAGGATGAAATAATTTACAATCCGTAGTATCATTCAATTTCCATCAGTAAACACTGTGAAAGGAGGCTTTGCAAAACCAGGCTCATTTTTTGAACGCGTCAGCGATTTTAGTTCTGGATCAAGGCCGGAGGGATTTGAAAATCCGATAACGTCCCGACAGGTACTGTCGGGAGGCAAAAAGACGCTCATTTTTTGAACGCGAAGCGATTTTGCAAAACCTCCTGAAATTGGTTCTGATCCGGATCTCCCGTTGTTTACTGGATAGAAAATCTTACCTGAATCTTTAATTGATTGTTTGCAATTAAATAACATTATTTCAATCAAACTGATATATAAATCAAAATGTATGTTATGGGGAAAAAGAACAAAAGAGAATATTTTAATTCTCGTCGCCAATTTCTGAAGAAGGCCGGGCTTCTGTCCGGAGCAGGATTTTTGCCACTTGTACTGCCTGCACAAACCGCCATTGCCGAGCCTTATCAAAGACAAAAAAATGAGGCCCTGGCGGGCAGAAGTATTCCCGTCCGCATCAAAGGGGAAGTAACCGCCGGGGGCAAAGGTATAGCGGGTGTTGCAGTGACCGATGGACTCCGCATTACAGAAACCGATCATGACGGATCCTATGAATTGGTTACTGACGGGCGAAAACCTTTTGTGTATATAACAATTCCGGCCGGGTATAAAATTCCGACCAATCCAACCGGTACAGCTCGTTTTTATGAACGAATAGAAGCGAACAGCCAGGGAGAGGCCCGTATCTCGTTTGAACTCGATCAGCGAGAAGTGGACGGGCAAAATCATCACTTTCTTCTGCTTGCTGATCCTCAAACTCAAAATGATTACGAAGTCGAACGCTTCCATTCCGAAACGGTTCCCGATATATCAAATTTGGTAAATGGTTATTCAGACCAGCCCGTTTTTGGGTTAGGCTGTGGTGACCTGATGTTCGATAACCTGGAACTATTTCCGGAATATGAAAAAGCTGTCGACAATATGGGAATTCCGTTTTTCCAGGTGCTTGGCAATCACGACATTTTGTTTGATGTGAGATCCACAGAAGCATCCTATGAAGTTTTTTACGAGTATTTTGGCCCGGCTTATTACTCGTTTGATGTGGGAGAAGTTCATTATGTTGTATTAAATGATATTTTCTGGCATGGAGGAGGGTATGTCGGTTATTTGGACCGGGATCAGCTCGACTGGCTGGAAGCAGACCTTGCCCGTATTGAAGATGGCAGGACAGTGGTTGTCTCCCTGCACATCCCCGTACTTAGCAAACAATACGTACGTTTGGGACGCGATAGCCCGCCTACCCATATTGCAGTGCAGAACCGGGAAGAGCTGTATCGCTTGCTTGAGCCGTTTAACGCTCATATTTTGTCGGGCCACACCCATGAACACGAACATGTATTTGAACATGGCGTCCATGAACACATTCATGGAACTGTCTGTGGCGCCTGGTGGAGTGGTCCTATCTGCTGGGACGGTACACCCAATGGATATGGCCTTTATGAAGTACGCGGCAGTGAACTTCGCTGGCACTATAAATCGACCGGGTTTGACCTGGATCATCAATTACGTACGTATGAAAGGGGAAGAGACCCCGAGGCTCCGGATGAAATAGTAGCCAATGTCTGGAATTGGGATCCTGATTGGTCCGTGGTGTGGTATGAAGGCGGAGACAGGCGTGGGGGAATGAGTCAGCGGCTCGGCCTGGATCCAAAATCAGTAGAATTGCATGATGGGCCGGATAAACCGGAGCGGCGAACGTGGGTAAATCCTCAGTTGAACAACCATATGTTTTATGCCCCGGTATCAGCCGATGCCAGACGAATCATTGTAGAAGCAACCAATCGGTGGGGGGAGGTATTTAAGGCTGAAGTTTAAAAATCGGCTGTTTTAACCCGCATTTTTCACCAAGCTCATTTTTTGTACGCGAAGCGCTCCGAGCGAAGCGATTCCCACGTAGTGATATTTGAATGTATGCAAGGCGTCCCGAAAATTCTAACCAACTTATTCTCGTCTCAATGCTACTATCGGATCCAGCCTGGAGGCTTTCCAGGCCGGGTAGAAACCGAAGAACAGGCCAACAGCAGCCGACACCGTTACGGCAATAACCATCGCTTCGGTGGAAAAGAGCGCCGGCCATCCGGCGTAGCTGGCAATGATTTCGGTGGCAAAGATGCCGAGTAAAATTCCCCCAATGCCTCCAAGCAGGCAGAGAATGATCGACTCGATCAGAAACTGCAGCAGTACATCCGGTTCGCGGGCCCCAACGGCAAGCCGCAGCCCGACCTCGCGGGTTCGTTCGGTAACACTGACGAGCATCACATTCATAATGCCGATACCGCCCACAAACAATGATATGCCGGCAATGGATGCAAGCAGCCAGGTCATAACCCTTGAGGTTTCCGTGGCAGCCTGAGCAACTTCTTCCTGGGTTTGAACGGTGAAATCATTTTCCTGATCCGGTGCAAGCCGGTGCCGCTCGCGAAGCAAATCTGTTATTTTTTGCTGGGCAATTTCCATCGATTGCTGGTCGTAAACCTGAATATTGATAACCATGGCATGGGATCGGCCAGAGATTCTTTGAAAAGCGGTTGTATATGGCACGATCACTATATCGTCCTGTACGGAGCCCATCAGCGACATTCCTTTTCGTTCGAGGACCCCGATGATCGTCAGCGGAAGGCCCCGGACCCGGATCGTCTCACCAATGGGATCAGCCCCTTCAAATAGTTCTTCAACAATGGTTTGTCCGACAACGGCCACCAAAGATGCCCGTTCAACATCCTCATCCGTAAACATCTCTCCGCTCTCTATCGGCCATTGACGAATCTGAAGATAGTCGGCCGACTGGCCGTAAATCCTTGTGTGCCAGTTTTGATTGCCGTATACAACCACCCGCTGGGATCGTACTTCCGGACTTGCTGCAATCACTTCGGGTATCTCTTCCTGGAGTGCGCGGGCATCCTCAACAGTAAGGGTATTGGCACTTCCACCACCGATACTGACCCCTCCCAGGGACCGCTCACCGGGGAATACCAGAACCACATTTTGGCCCAGGCGATTTACCTGTTCCTCAACTTCGGCACTCGCTCCCTGGCCAAGTCCGACCATGGTAATTACAGCAGCCACGCCGATAATAATACCGAGGGTTGTAAGGATGGTCCGCATTGTATTTCGTCTCATTGCACGAATTGCGGAATAGGGGACGGCACTCCATTTCATAGGCTTACACTGTTTTCATATTCAATTTCATCCACGTCTTTCCAGTTTTTCAAGGCTTCTGAGGCCTGCATTTGTACGGATTGACGATCTTTTATGATCAATCCGTCCCTGAGAGTGATAATGCGTTCGGCGAAATTTGCGATCTCAGGTTCATGTGTGACCATCAAAATGGTTAACCCTTCACGGTTGAGTCGTTGCAGCATATCAATAAGATCAAGACTTGTGCGGCTGTCAAGATTCCCGGTCGGTTCATCTGCCAGTAATACATCCGGCCGGGTTACAAGAGCACGGGCCACAGCTACCCGCTGCTTTTGCCCGCCGGACAGTTCATTCGGTGTGTGTTCCACACGGTCGCTCAGACCAACGATATCGAGAGCTTCCCGGGCACGCTTATGGATCTCTTTCCAGCTCAGCTCTTCTTCGCGGTAGAGAAGCGGCAGCTCCACATTCTCCAGTGCTGTGGTTCGCGGAAGCAGGTGAAACGCTTGGAACACAAATCCAAGAGTCTGATTTCGCAGCCTGGCAAGCTTGTCTTTTGTAAAAGTAGCTACATCTTCCCCGTTTAAAAAATAGTTGCCTGAAGTCGGCCGGTCGAGGCAGCCTATGATGTTCATCAGGGTCGATTTCCCGGATCCGCTCGAACCCATGATGGCCACAAATTCTCCTTCCTGAATAGTCAGATCAATGCCTTTTAACGCATCCACACTCACCGAGCCGGTTTTATATATACGTGTAATGTTTTTGAGTTCGATTACTGACATGTTGAGAAAAGTTTTAGTGTGGTTGACGGCTCAATATTGAGCCTGGCTGCCACCGAACAGGCTTCGCCCGTCGTTGTTATTATCCTGCGTCAGGGATAATCCAACGGCAAGGGTATCTCCCTCTGATAGCCCTTCAAGAATTTCCGTATAGACTCCATCATTCAACCCGGTTTTTACAGTTGTTGCCACCAACTCCCCGTTGCGTATGAGATATACAATGGTTTCGTCATTATCTACTGTTTCGGGATCATCAGGCCGAATGGAGTCGGGAAGACGTGCACGAAGAGCTGTATTACGCAGCCGCAAAACATTTTCTCTTTCCTGGGTGATTACAGATACTTCTGCGGTCATCCCCGGTTTCAGCAGGCGTTCCTGGTTATCAACTTTGATGATCGTCTCATAATGGACGACATTATCTTCCATGATGGGGGCATTGCGCACCTGGATCACTTCTCCATAAAAATCCCGTTCCCGATATCCGTCGACTTTAAACATGACGGTTTGCCCGTCGTCCACACGTCCGATATCCGCCTCAGAAACATTTGCATGTATATGCATTTGACCCAGGTCCGTTGCAATTTCAAACAGGTCCGGGGCACTTAAACTGGCTGCTACGGTCTGTCCGACATCAATATTACGGGAAATGACGATGCCGTCGGTTGGAGCATAAATGGTAGACCGGTTTAGTTCAAGTTCCGCCCGGTCGAGTGCATGCTGTCGTACACGAACTTCCGCTTCGGCCTGTCGTAAGGTGGCATTTGCCTGCTCTGCTTCTGAAGGTGAGATAAACTGGCGCTCCCGCAACTGCTGGATTCTTTCCCACTGCATGCGGGCCAGTTCCAGGCCGGCTTCGGCTGATTCCAGTTCTGCTTCTGCTGAACTGACGGCAGCCCTGAACGTAGATGGTTCGATCTGTGCAATCACCTCGCCTCTTTCAACGATGCTGTTAAAATCGACAAAAATTTCTGAAATGGTTCCGGACACCTCACTGCCAACGGTTACCTTTTGAACCGGCTGGAGTCTTCCATGAGCTACCACACGCTGTGAGACATCTCCGTATTCAGTATGCACTGTATGCAGAGGCGGCAAGCCATCTCCTTCACTATTATAATATTGAGTACCCCAAAGAGCAGCTGCCCCGAGAACAAGGCCGGCGATCAGGCTGATTTTACCAATTTTCATCTTTTATTTTGTATTAATACAATGATTTATAAACAATTTATGCGTAAACAGTATAACGCATTCGAACAGATTTAAATTATCCTTGCAAAGTAGATTGCTCTGGCTCTAAATACAAGAAAACCAGAAGTTTTAAACTTTTTTTACTTAATTTTTTTGAACCGTTTAACCATTGCACTTCAAATACTTATGCATATTCAATATTTAACAATGCTTGTTGCAGTGCAAATCATTCATTTCTGTTACTAAAATACAGGTTTCTGATCGATTTTGCAGAACCCGAAATCGATTCAACATGTCTATTTTGTATCTATCGGTATGATATCCTCCCCTGGTTTCAAGACCATGCTCGAAAAAAGTACTCCGGCCTGATTCAGGTGCTGCTCGTTCTAATATTGATTTGCCATCCCTGGCTAAACCAACAACGCTCCTACTGGATAAGAAGCTAAACGTACCATCGTACCATCCGGAAAACAGAAAGCTCTTGTAGTGGCTGCCCTTACAATTGGTTCAGTTTTCTCCCTATACCCGTACAGTGTAAGTATGGTTATTTATAGCACAGAAACAGGAATATTACCGAGAGCAACTAATCCCGTGATTATGGACATCGTCATTGAAAATCCCACTCAAAGTAAAGAGAAAAGAACCCCCTTGTTGAATCAGGCGGAGTTAAACCGCTATAAGGAAATTATATTGCAAAAACGGGCAGATGCCGTCGAAGAGATGGGATATCTTGAGGCGGGGTTGCGTGACATGCGTGATGCCGATAGCGGGGATGTCTCATCGACGATGCACCATATGGCTGATGTTGCATCTGATGCACAAGGAATTGCCATGAAATACCGTTTAATACAGAGAACCCGTGCATTTATCAGTCAGCTCGATCGTGCATTGGAAAGAATTGAGAACGGTACTTACGGCATTTGCCGGGTGACCGGGAAACCTATCGAGAAGGAAAGGCTAGAATTTGCTCCTCATACCCGGTACAGCATGGAAGCTAAATTGAAAGGATTAGACAAAAATTTTGGGAGGTAATTATGTTTAGAGGTCAGGAAATGGATCGTGAAAATCTTTTTCACGAAAGAGTTAACATACTCCAAAAGCAGGGGTACCGGGGTTTTATTGTTACTTCGGAAAAAAATAAAGGACCCGTTATTGAGGTATCGGCAACCAATCTGAAAGGCCGAATTCTAAGTGCCAGTGGTGATACAAAGGAAGAGGCATTTAAGAATATGATCGATCTTATCGATACTACATTTGATGGGAGCTAGCCAGCATTTTTCCCCGACCGCTGTCCGGGGGGAATCGCTGCGCTCTTTTAGACTCAAATAGTCACCCAACTTGTTGATAGATATATAATTAGGTTATAACAATGTCAACAAAAACAGTTGTGAGCTCAGAGCGTTTCGATTCCAATGAAATGCGGGCCAATTGATGGAAACCTGTTTCGTGTGATTAAGCCGGTTCCTTCTTGAATGTGTGCGGGGGAGCCGGTTTTTTTTTCTTTCGAAATGATTATCCGGTAAATGTAACAGGCAAAATGGGCCGCAATACAGACCACCCGGCTATATCCATCAATATGATATACACTGAAGAAGCTGCACACTTCTGCAAATTTCCTCCTCATATGTGGTTCATTACTGCACGCTTCCTCTATCTTATTTACGCGTCGGCATTCGCAGGTTACTTACTCTCTCATTAATTTCTTGTAGCGGATCCGTTCGGGTTGCGTTTCATCAATACCCAGGCGGGTTTTTCGGTTCTCTTCATATTCAGCATAATTGCCTTCAAACCATTTTACCTGGCTGTTGCCTTCAAAGGCAAGAATGTGTGTGGCGACCCGATCGAGGAACCATCTGTCGTGCGAAATGATAACGGCGCATCCGGCAAAATCGAGCAGGGCCTCTTCAAGGGCTCTCAGGGTGTTTACATCCAGATCGTTCGTCGGTTCATCGAGCAGCAAAACGTTGGCTCCTTCTTTCAGCATTTTTGCCAGATGCACCCGGTTGCGTTCCCCGCCTGATGTTTCATTGATTCGCTTCTGCTGATCACTTCCGCTGAAATTGAACCGGGCGACGTATGCCCGGGAATTAACCTCCCGGTTACCCAGTTTCAGAATCTCTTTGCCGCCGGATATCTCTTCCCAAATCGTTTTTGCAGGATCCAATGGCCTTTTTTGATCGACGTAGCCAAGCTTTACGGTTTCTCCAACGGTAAGCTGTCCGCTGTCGGGTTTCTCGTCTCCGGTGATCATTTTAAACAATGTGGTTTTTCCCGCACCATTCGGCCCTATGACTCCGACTATGCCGCCGGGAGGCAGGCTGAACGCCATATTTTCTACAAGCAGTCGGTCTCCAAAACCCTTGGAAACATCCTTGGCCTCAATCACTTTATCTCCCAACCGCGGGCCGGCGGGAATAAAGATCTCCATCTCTTCCCTCTGTTTGCTTCTCTCTTCCGATAGCAGTTCTTCGTAGGAACTGATTCTGGCTTTGCTCTTGGTCCGGCGGCCTTTTGGATTCTGCCGGATCCATTCAAGTTCTTTTTGCAGGGTTCTCTGACGCTTCGACTCCTGTTTCTCTTCCACTTCAAGCCGGCTTTTCTTCTGTTCCAGCCAGGAGCTGTAATTGCCCTCAAACGGAATGCCTTCACCCCGGTCAAGCTCCAGAATCCATCCTGCCACATTGTCCAGGAAATACCGGTCGTGGGTGACAGCTATAACAGTCCCTTCATACCTGGCCAGATGTTGTTCCAGCCATCCTACCGATTCCGCATCCAGATGATTGGTGGGTTCGTCGAGTAACAGCACATCCGGCTTTTTCAGCAGCAACCGGCAAAGGGCAACCCGGCGCTCTTCTCCCCCTGAAAGCACCTCCACCGACGTATCTCCCGGCGGTGTTCGCAGGGCATCCATTGCCCGCTCCAGCTTGCTGTCGATATCCCAGGCATCCAGGCGGTCGATCTGTTCCTGGAGTTTTGACTGTTTTTTTATCAAGGCATCAAAATCAGCCTCCGGATTGCCGAACGCTTCATTAATGGCTTCATACTCCCGGATCAAATCCATCGTCTCCTGAACCCCTTCCTCTACAATTTCCCGAACAGTCTTGGACGGATCCAGTTTCGGTTCTTGCGGAAGATAATCGAATGTAATGCCCTTTTGCCGCGAGATGTTTCCCAGGTAATCCTCATCCTCCCCGGCTATTATTCGCAACAAAGTACTCTTGCCCGCTCCATTAAGGCCCAGTACACCGATTTTCGCCCCGTAAAAAAACGAGAGGTAGATATCTTTTAATACCGTTTTGTTGGGTTTGTAAACCTTGCTGACCCCAACCATGGAAAAAATAATTTTTTGTTCACTCAATGTGCTGTGTCTTTACGATTTGAATTCAAGGTTTCCTCAAACGTCTAAATTAGACGATCTTAATTAAGATAGATTAATTTTAAGTAGCGAAATAATTCTATATCATATGATTGAATTAAGAACAAAAACTAAAGTTAATTACCCAAGACGCTAAAGTTAACAACTTCTAACGATTTATTGAATATCATCTGCACACAGTTTGACCGCTGAATACCGGTTACATATTCAAGGGTGAAATCGCGCTATTAACATTGATCATTTAGAGAAAAAACATAAATCTACAGACTATAATCATTGAACAAAGGGATATCCACTGATACTGGGTATCCCTTTTTTTTTATAAAGTCTGATGGGTTCAGGGTGTATCCAGGCACAGAACCAGTACTATCCGAACATTTGCAAGTTGTGAATGAATAAATGCCTCCTATGTACTTCGAAAGCAAGCCTATAACAAAAAATGATGCCCTCTTTTGTTTTCAGAAAAAAAGGAATAAGCGACTTGGTTTGCAACAGAAAGCCATTTTGGCATCACTTTCAGAAAAGTTCGGACAGTATTGGTACAAAACACAAAAGTAATCGACTTATTGAATCAAATACAAGTCGGCGTCCAACTTTAATCTGTCAGCCACAACCGAATGGATTCCGGAGCCACGGTGGAATGACATGCTCTTATCAATATTATTGACAAGCTTTGGTATTTTACAGATTAACTTCTATCTTTGAACCGTTAACTTTTATTATAAACTCCCACCTACGGCAAGGAAAAGGTAATCTTATCAGGAAAGTTTTTGTTACAACAACGCTATTCCCAGGATGAACACCTCAAGTAGGTGTCTAAAAACTACTATTATTTATTATGGCACAACAAGGTAAAGTAAAATGGTTCGACACAGAAAAAGGATTTGGATTCATCGAACCGAGTGACGGTGGAAAAGACATTTTTGTTCACCGCAACAATGTACCCAATCTCGATCCGCAACAAGGACTTGAAGAAGGTGAAAATGTTGAGTTTTCTGTTGAAGAGACTCCAAAAGGGCTCAGTGCAGTTGATGTAAGCAGCCTGGATTACGAATAAGTAATTCGTAATAATTTAATAATAAGAAATAAGCCACCCTGACATGTCGGGGTGGCTTTTTCTTTTTCTGACCGGCTTTTCATATGATATATGCAGTCTGATCCGGTAAGACAATCAAATACATCTTTCAGCCAGGCCCTCACAAGACGCCCCTGCCGTAACCTGGTCGATGGCATTACCAAGGCAAATCTGGGGAAACCCAACTATCAAAAAGCCCTGGAGCAGCATCAAACCTATATTGAAGCCCTTAAATCATGTGGTTTGACGGTAACAGTTCTTGACCCGGATGAACAATTTCCCGATTCGGTCTTTGTGGAGGATCCGGCGCTGGTATTTCCCGAATTTGCCGTTATTACTAATCCGGGGGCCAAATCCCGTCAGGGAGAAACCGCAGGAATGCATGATGCACTGACCCGTTTTTTTCCCAACGAAGCCATTGAACGGATTTCGGCTCCCGGCACACTGGAGGGAGGA
>SKRC01000302.1 GCA_007118695.1 Balneolaceae bacterium
CCATGATTTTGAAAAAGAGATCCAAACCTGGCAGCAGAAAATCAGCCGGATCCAATCGGGTGTGGAAGTCTATCAGAAAAATATCGGGAACCTGAAAACACGCCGGGAGTCTCTAACCAGTAGTGAAGACAGTGCCAGGGATGAACTGAAAAAGCTCAGCCCGAAACAGCAGGAGTTGCGTGAAAAGATCGAGAAACTAGACAAAGAGCAAGCCGAGAAAAAGAAGGATCTCCAGAAGCTGGAAGAAGAGAGAGCCATTGCCCAGAACAGATTCAATGATGCCCAGTTAAAGCACCAGGACCTGAAAAACAAGGCTGCCAACCTGGAACGCGATATCAAACGCGCTGAGACTGGCATTGATACGGTACAGACACGCATGGATTCCAGGCAGGAGCTGACGACGCAGAGCAAGGAGAGGATTGAGAACTATCAGCGCTCCATAAAGGAAACCGAAGAGAAGCTGGAAAAACAGGTGGTGCTGAAAGAAGAGGTTGACAAGGAACTAAAAGCTGCGGAAGAGGAAAGCAGCCGGCAGCGGGGAAAGATCAATGAGCTGGACAAGGATCTCAGGGAACTCAGGGGCCGGAAAGAAGTGAACCTGGAGCTGGTCCATCACCTGGCCATGGCCAAAGAGAAGCTTGAAATGCAGGCTCAGGCACTTTCCGATCATGTATGGGAAACCTACGGGATCCTGATGAAGCAGGTTGAGGAAACACTGCCTGAAGAACTCAGCGCCGAGGATGCAAAAAAGAGAATCGGAGTGCTGCGGCAAAGACTCAGTCAGATCGGTGAGGTAAATCCACTGGCAATTGAAGAATTTGAGCAGGAAAAAGAGCGCCTGGAATTCCTGGAGGAACAGGTCAAGGACCTGCTGGATGCCGAAGAACAGCTCCGACAGACTATTGCCGAAATCAATGAGACGGCTACCAAGCGATTTAACGAAACGTTCGAAAAAATACGCACCAATTTTCAATCTGTTTTCAACACCCTCTTCAAGGAAGATGACTACTGTGATCTGCTCATTGAAGAGGATGTGGAAGATCCGCTCGAGGCAAAAATTGAGATCCGGGCAAATCCGCGCGGGAAACGACCATCCAGCATCAATCAGTTGTCGGGCGGTGAAAAAACTTTAACGGCCATTGCACTTTTGTTTGCCATATACCTGGTAAAACCCTCTCCGTTTTGTGTATTGGACGAGGTGGATGCCCCGCTGGATGATTCCAATATCGAGCGTTTTTCCAAGATGATCCGGAGTTTCAGTGAAGAGACCCAGTTTATTATCATCACTCATAACAAAAAGACGATGTCGAAAGCAGAGATGATGTATGGTGTTACCATGCCTGAGACGGGTGTCAGCCGGCTTGTGGGAGTGAAACTGGATGAGGTTGCGGTTTAGTGGTTTTCCTGAGCTTCTATCAGCCCAAATTGGGTAAAGTGATGCGTGAAGTGTTTCCAGTGAAATTGCAGCCATTCTTTGAACGTGAGCGGGCCGAATGTCGGGTTTACCGGGGTCGCTTCCGGATTCTCCTCGAAAAAGCGGTAAAAATCATCTATTTCACTGACTAGCTTCTTTTTGGCTTCATCGAGATTGCCGAACATCAACAGTTTGAGTTCCTCGCCGATAAGCGGGTTTGTGAAATTGCGCGGCATCGGATTGTCACTCTCCAGGAACCGTTTGAGCACCGGTAATTTTTTATCCTCATAGGCGGCCCTCCCCTCCAGTTTGCCGTTTGAAAGGCGTACGGTAAGTACCAGGTGTTCGACCATGTGCCGGGCGCTCATTCGGCCCCATTTCGGCCTGGCATCGTCTTGTAAATCAATCACCGGCTGAATGAAGGTCTTTAAATCTGTTTTTGTGGTCATAGACGAATTTGAGTGAGTTCTGTATACCCCGGCGTGATCCGGGTTTGCTGGCTCCCGCAGATTACGCAGAGAGTGGCTTTTCGCAGGTTACGCAGATTTTCGCAGAAGTGTAAATAAATCCGCTGACCCTGGTATTCATTCTGCCTATTTTCTGTTTCATAGCCCCTTAAGTCCATAAACTGCGTTCAGTTTTCAAAGAATACATACATTTAATGTATTGGACAGCTATAATTTTAGCTAATATTTCAGTTAAATTTTGAGTCCGTGAGAATCGGGCACAATGCTTTAATTGCATTTTCTAAGCAATTTCAGAATATTGGAATTTGAAGTTAAAAATTAACCGAGACTTCAAGGCTTTTTTTAAGACTGTGGAGAGGGAATTAAAGAACGTGATTCAAACCTGACAGCAAGTTGATCTCCTCCCTACCCCGGATACTACAATTGCGGACAACAGACATGAATAAACTGCTTCCAGCTCTAATTCTCCTGTTATTTTTCCAGCTACTCTGCTCACCGGCAGGAGGCCAGAGCCTGGATCAGAAAATTTACCGGGTTGAAACCGTTGGCGGCGATATTTTTATCGGGACTCTTATTGAGGAGGATGATGAACAAATCGTCCTTCGTATCGAGAATGTTGGAGTGCTTACCATGCAACGCACCAATATCAAAGAAATGTCACAAATCGATCCCGCGCGCATCCACGATGGCGAGTACTGGTTCGTAAATCCTCAACCAACACGGTATTATTTTGCACCAAATGCGTTTGGCCTGCGAGATGGGAAAGGATATTATCAAAATACTTTATTGTTTTTCAATAATGTGAATTATGGCATAACCGATCGATTTTCTGTCGGCGGCGGATTGGCCCCTCTATTTTTATTGGGTGCTTCAGAAACTCCGTTGTGGGTGCTTCCGAAATTTTCCGTACCCATGGCGAACGACAACGTTCACCTGGCGGCCGGAGCCATGATCGGTGGATTATTGGGGACGCGAGGAGATGCTGAATCAAGATTTTTGGGGCTTGTTTACGGGCTTGGCACCATTGGCTCTTTTGATAATAACCTGACTCTGGGTGCAGGTTTCGGGTATCAGGGCAGAGAATTTTCCAGCAAACCGGTGATTAATTTCAGCGGGATGACACGTACCGGGATTCGTTTTTACCTGATTACGGAGAATTATCTATTCTGGACCGAACAATCTGAATTTCGGGATGGGGCTACAGTCACCCGGGATGTATTGACCGGAATCGTTTCGCTGGGAATCCGATGGGCGCCAGAAAATTTTGCCGTAGATTTTTACCTGGCCCGGCCCCTGGAAGAGACGGGGGATTTTATTGCATTTCCCCTTTTGGGCGTTACCATTCCCTTTGGTAGGTAACGGTCTGGTGTTTGTGCGACGAGTTAGGAAGCCATACACTTAGTGTGACCATCATATCACCTCGATTGTTTTTAAAATTTGTTGTGCTCTCACTGCTTTGATTTCAAATTGGTTAACGCCGGTGCATGTTATCACGCTCATGCCTGCATTCCACCACTGCGGATGGATAGATCCGGTATGATCTGACCATTCACAAAAAGCACGTCACCATCACGGCCGTTTATATCTTTTTCGTGTTAACAGATCCGTTAAAACAGAGGCTGAGGAATATGTTTGCCTGCTTGCAGGATTTGGGGGACTTACCCGGATTTACGGCTACGTTTTTTGGATTTTTTGCCCCGGTTCTTGTTTACGAAATGAGAGTAAAACGGTTCATCTTCCTTACGCTTTTTCGATTTTCCGTTGGATTTTGTCCGGGATTTTCCTTCCGGGTTAGTGTTCCTTTCATTTTTTGTACGCGGAGATTTTTCCCGCTGGGGTTTTGCTCCTTGAGAATTCCGGTTGCCTGACGGTGATACTGAAGCTTTCGAGTCTTCACGCATTTTGAGCAGCGCTGCAGCTACTTCTATAGGGGTGAACCGGTCATCGGCCAATGCCTCAATCTGTTCGATGTGCGGCCGGAGGCCGCCAGCTTCCAGGGTTTTCTTTACATCACCCAGAAACGCATCCATTACGGAAGCTTCCACATCTTTGACGGATGGCAGAGGAATGGTTTCAATTTTTGTTTTCAGCATTTTTTCAATAAACCGGATATTCTTGCTCTTCCGGCCTGAAGAAAACGTGTAAGCCGTTCCTTTTCGACCTGCCCGGCCGGTACGACCGATCCGATGCACATAATATTCCGGATCCTGGGGTATATCATAATTGAATACCACATCCACATCATCCACATCCAGCCCCCGTGCGGCCACATCCGTTGCGATGAGTACATCGACCTGGCCCCGCCGGAATTTATTCATCACCTTGTCGCGGACATTCTGGCTCATATCGCCGTGCAGGGCATCACTGGAATATCCCCTGGATTGCATTTCACTGACGAGTGAATCGCATTTTCTCTTGGTATTGCAAAATATCAGGGCAAGCCGGTAGTCGCTCAGGTCGAGAAGCCGGCAGATGCCTTCGGTTCGCATGGAGTCACGCGCCTCGACGATAAAGTGCTCAACGCCGTCGGCCGACTGGGCTTTCCCCTCCACTTTGATCATCTCCGGATTTTTAAACCAGCGCTTCATAATTTTTTTAATTTCTGATGACATTGTCGCCGAAAACATGATCGTCTGTTTCGGGGAATCCTGAGACGAAAAACCCAGGATCATTTCAATATCATCGCGGAATCCCATGTTGAGCATTTCATCGGCTTCATCGAGTACGACGAATTTCAGACTGTCCAGGTTCAGCGTACCACGTTTCAGGTGATCAATGACCCGTCCGGGTGTCCCCACCACGATTTGTGTTCCGGCTTTGATCTGTTTGATCTGCCGCTGTATCGGCTGTCCGCCATAGACCGGTGTAACCTGCACTCCACCTATAAACTTCGACAGCTTGATGAATTCACCGGTTACCTGTATGGCCAGTTCCCGTGTCGGGCACATGACGATAGCCTGCACATTTTTTGATTTTGTATCGACGCCTTCCAATACAGGAATTGCAAAGGCGGCGGTTTTGCCGGTACCTGTCTGTGCCTGGCCGGCAACATCGTGACCTTCCATAATTTTTGGAATGGCAGCGGTTTGTATTTTTGTGGGCGCTTCGAAGCCCATCTCCTGAATTGATTTGAGAATAGGCGCACTGATGCCCAGATCAGAAAATTGATTTGTATTCATTGAATGTATTCTTGTCGGATTGAAATAAGTACCCAGCGATCAACACTGATGGTCGTCCCGATTCTCGGAAAACCATGTTCTCCCTCATCTGTGTTGCCTGTATGTACTCTTTTCTGAAAAAAGAAGAGATAAAAGCAATCTTTCTCTTAAAGGAAGGTCTGCCATATAAAATCTGGCAAGCATTTAATATACGCAGAATTATTGAATAAAAATAGCAGCTGCCAGTTGCCAGTTGCCAGTTGCCGGTTGCCAGTGCCAGTGCCAGTTGCCAGTGCCAGTGCCAGTTGCCAGTGCCAGTGCCAGTGCCAGTTGCCAGTTGCCAGTTGCCAGTTGCCAGTGCCAGTGCCAGTGCCAGTGCCAGTGCCAGTTGCAGTGCCA
>SKRC01000286.1 GCA_007118695.1 Balneolaceae bacterium
ACTGGCCACTGCCACTGTTAACTGATTAAGCATATATCCGCCGGTCGATCATTGTATTGAGTTCCGAATGAGGTTTTTTCTCCAGCCATCGGTCAACCCAATCGTTCCAGGGATAGCCGATGATCAGCAGAATGTAGATATAGGGGCCAAAGTAGATGTTCATCGTCAGCAGAATGCCGATATGCATGCTGATCAGCAGGGTTGCCTGGATCCACCTGGCTTTTTTAAACCAGAGCAGAAACCCGCTGAGCTCTACCAGCAGGCCGAAGGTGAGGATCAGCGTAGAAAGCCAGTAATGCTCAAACATCAGTTCCTGGAGCAGATTAAATTCAAAAAACCCATCCTGGGAGAGCCTGTCAATCGACCGTTCCCCCATCCAGAGGTACATATGCGCGCCGTCTGACCAAAAAATGCCGCCGCCGATCAGTTTGCTCATGCCTGCCGAGACGTAGCCGAGTCCCGCAAAAAAGAGGATAAAGCCGAAGGTAACTTTTCGCCGCACCGATTTGTCCTGGAAAAAGATAGCGGCCAGGGCAAACGACAACAGCACCATGGCCGTCAGATTGGATCCGTGTGAGATCTCCCCCTGCGAATAGCGCGAGACGTAGTGAAGATGGAAAAAGAGAAGGGCCACCATATAGGAAAACCGCCACTTGTTAAAAAACCCGATCAGCATGAAAACGGTGATGAGCACTGCGTTGGCATAAGCGAACGCAGGCTGAAACATGAAGGTCACATCCAGGTAATTGGCCACCCCCAGCGGCAGGATCACTTCACTCAAAAGTGGCATATAGGCCGCCCAGCTCCAGGCATACATGAAAACCTGGTAGAGCATCACCAGTTCCACAATTTTGACCAGCAGGTAGTCGCCACGGGTCTCCTCCCGGTCGAATTGAAACAAATGGGTGTAAAACGCTTCGAGTTTCATCAATCCTCGAGTTTTGGATTCAAGATGGTCGTATCGGGCAGCAGGTAAAAGTACGGGGTCAGCTCGATAATCACATCGTTGGAATCCTTCCCGGCAAACCGGCCGCGTGCCCGGTATACCACAAATCCTGAGTTATCGAGATAGCTCCCGAAAAAATGGCGGATACTCTGCATCCGGCGCGGCGACCAGTCTTCATTTTTGGAAATCAGGTTGGCCAGGTCGTTCTGATTGAGTCCGATATTGTCGAGGGCAAACACCTCGCCCGGCAACTGAACCTGCAGCAGCGGTTCCCAGCCGGTTACCTGGTGGTCGGGCGGCACTTCATGAACCAGCGATCGTGACCATTCATTGCCCGCCTGGGAAAACATCGGATAAATCGAAAATGGCCAAAACTCGCCCAGGTGCGTGGCAACCAGAACCGCATAGATGGCCAGTACCGTGTAGAGTATTTTTACCGTTCTACGAAGCTTCCCTTTATTCATCCTGATGGATCTGATGTTGGCGTTCCCTGACTGAAAATTTCATCCAAATTTGCTGATTCTTAAGCAAATGACCAAGTTTTTTGCAAGATTATGGCACTACTGTCCGAGCATTTTCAAAAATGGAAGAAGAAACGCTCCCTATTTGACTTCAAGGCCTGTTTTATCCCAAATCTTATGAAATTTTTCATTCCTGAAATTAACTAAAAACCTACCTCTAATCACAAAAAAAGGCCGTATCTTTACCAATACTTAAACCCAAAAAAGTCGTTAGACCTTTTTTGCACCGATAGCTTTCGGTGCCGATATTGAAACACAAAGGTTTATGAGCGTTAATTAAAATAAGAAATCCTGATTGTTTCAATGTCGGGGTTAACCCCGACGCGTCGGGATCATTGTTCCAATGACAATTTTGGGTTAAAAAAGACCGGACGGAAGCGAGATTATGGATCCATTGCCTTCCCCGCTCCGCCAAACACCCCCCTAAAAATTGTGAAATTGTGAAATTGTAAAACTGTAGAATTGTAGATCTGTAGAATTCCACAATTCCACAATTCCACAATTCCTTGAATTTACAAACTCCTTTAATTCCTTGAATTTACAAACTCCTTTAATTTCTTGAATTTACAAACTTCTTGAATTCCTTTAATTTATTAAATTTATCGAATTTCTTTAATTTACAAGTTTTGCCAGGTTTTTTCCGAAAAACGCTGAAACGGGGCTTTCTGGTGGTACCAGCCGAAATGCAGGCAGTAAGGGGTGGCCTGCAGGTGGTCGCCTTTGCCGGGTATCAGCGAAAGGGCCCGGGTGAGGATGCGCCGGAGCCAGCCGCTCTGCAGCCCACGGAGATTGTAAACAAGCCGGTCGCAGTAATAGGTGCAGATGACTTCATTGAAATCAGGATCATAGCGGGTGTAACTCTCGATGAAATCGAGCTGCGGGCTGGCCTGCCCCTGCAGCCAGGGATAAACCGGCAGGCTGAGCTTCGACATGGCCATCGCCATGCTCCATTCACACGACTCTTCACTGCGGCCTTTCTCCTGCAAGCGGCTTTGAAAATGGGTCTCATCTATCCGGGCAAGATAGGCAGCAGCCAACTCACATACCTTACTGGTGGTCTCAACATCTTCGGCATAGATCATCCCGGTCTGAACCCGGCTCAGGTAGGTCAGCCCGAAACGGTCGAGCGTTCGCTGCCGCCTTCCGAGCAGGATATCTTTCAACACCCCGATGTGCTTGGGCCCGCCAAAAAAATTGTCGGAGACCTGGATGCCGGTAATCGTAAACGGAAAAACGGACAATGATACCCAAAGCGGATCAGGATCCTTGCACCAGATAATATCACTGTCGAGGTAAAGATTTCGCTCAAAGGGCATATAAGCGTGAATATTGTGCTTGAATCCCGTGATGGAGGCGTGGCCGGGATCAAGCGGCACAATTTTATCAAACAGGTCCAATTTGTCGTGGGCCCTCAGAAAGTCAATGTGATGCTGATCACAAACCAGTGCCACCGGCCGCTTGCGATCATACCGGCGCAGGGAAACCAGACTTGCCACCGCATGTTTTACATACTTCAAATCCCCATACGAAGTATAGACGTATCCGGCTCCTGATGAGTCTGTGTTATAGAGGTGTCCGTCTCCTGATGAATCATCCGAAGCTGAAGTTGTCATGTCGGTTTTTTATGTTCGTTCAGCCCGTCTGCGCAGTCTGTCCAGGAGGGTATCAAACCCGTGCTGACGGATGATGCTTGAAAATTGCCTGTTGTACGACTGCGAAGTAGATACGTCGTTAATGGTCATATCTGTAATAAACCACTCGGAATTCTTTTTTTCCATCGTATAATCCACTGCTGTCCGCACATTATCGAGCTGTGCTATCGTATGGACTCTGGCCGAACCGTTATCCACCTCAATGTCCTCATAGGTCACCTCGGCGCGGTATATATCGAGCCTGTTCAGGGACTGATCCCGCACAATGGTGGAAAACAGCGACACGAACTCCTCCCTCTCCGACTGGCTGATCTCGTCAAACTTGTTTCCAAGGGCCCTGGATGCCATCGTTTCAAAGTCGATGATATCGTTGATCATGCTGCGGAGCCGATCGCGCTGCTCATCGGTGTACTCGGTATCTTTCGGGCCCAGCAGCTCTTTGATCTCCTCATCCCTTTCTTTCAGCAACGTCAGGATTTCTTCCTTTTCCGCCTCCTCAGATGCCGACTGTATGGCAATCAGGCCGGGGCTGAATAGCAACATTACTGTAAAAATAATAATTGTCTTCATAGTGATCGTATTAATTTAAGCTCAAGTTCGCTAACGGGATGCCGGAGGCGTTAAACAGTGCTGCAACTTTTTTATTCATATCAAAAATGCTTTGCTTCAATTCCACCCTCAATTCCAGTTCTTTCCGCATGGAATCGACCAGGTCTTCCACCTCGCCAAGGCCATAATCCATATTCAACTGCTCATGTCGCACCCAGTTCCTTGTAGTAACGAGCGCCTCTTCAATCTGGTTTACTTTTTTTTCAGCCACAACTGCGTCTTTATAATGTTCATTCAGCTCAAGCATGATCCCGTCGGAGAGCGCCCCCTTGAGATCTTTAACCCGGTTGTACTCAATTCGTTCTCGCTCCACCCTGTTGCGGATGCTGGAAAAATTTAAATTCTGACGGATTCCGAACCCGACGGCGCCCGATAAAAAGTTGGTATTGTTGATGATAAACGGATTGCTCTGCCGGGGACGATTCGGGGTGTTGGCAAAACTTGCGGTCATCCCGACAAACAAGGTGGGCAGGCTCTGGGCCCTGATCGACTCCACAGAGTGTTCAAGGGCCTGGATGCCGGCTTCCACGCCTTCCATTTCCGGACGCATGTCCATGGCCCGGGCCTGGTAATACTCAAACGGCTCGATTTGAAACGGCACCGGATCAAGAAAATCTTCCATCGGCTTGTACACCTGATCGTTATCACGGAGTATATAGCTCCAAATTCTCTGAATCTGTGCAATGCTCTGCTCGACTTCCGTTTTCTGGATCTCAAACTCGGATTTGAAGATGTCGAATTCGAACAGGTCCCGCTCACGCAAATCCGGATCCTGCTCCTCCTGCATCCGTTCAAGTTCCCTTTCGATCTGGTTGACGGTCGATTGTGCCTCGTCCAGTATACGCCCGACCTCCATGGCCAGCAGATAGCTGTAATAGAGTTCATACAACTGCAGTTCGAGGCCTTTCTGGCGGGCTTCAAACTCTTTTTTGGCTGCCTTTGCCCCATATTCAGCTGCGCTGATCGCCTTATTGATCGCCCCCCAGGTATAGACCGGCTGGACGGCATCTATTTCCGCCCGCGTAAAAATAGCCCAGTCTTCCCAGTCGTTTTCCAGGTTCGGATCCAGGTAGAGCTGTTCCCGGGGAAGATCGGTTTGACTTTTCACACCCGGAATCATCCCGTGATTTGTGTTCAAATTAATGGAAGGCAGTATCCTGGAGGCTTTGGCCTGACTCACCCTGTTTTCCGCCAGCCGGACTGCCCCGTAGTCGTATTGCACCTGCCCGGACCGTTCCACCCCTTTGTCAATAAAATCCTGCAGGGAGATTCGCAACGTATCCTGTGCAGTCATTGACGTTACCGACGCGGTAAAAATCAGGCAGAAAAACAGTAGTAGTGATTTCATAACGGATAAGGTGTTGGTTAGAAAATACAGTGGCTTTAACGAATCCGGACCGGGAATATTTATTTCAGACACGTTATGAAATGAAAAAATTATTCCATGGAATACCCGGCTATCGTAAAACTGTTCCCGGCTTGATTTCGCTGCCAGCATTTCACCCTCCTGAATAGCTTAAGCCTGCAGGGCAGCTGGGCCGGCAGCTTTACATGCTGTGGTTTCAGTATTTCCGGTGGCGTCAGTGTTTTTTCACATATGATTTTTTCACGTATTATTGCCGCTTTGGCCAGGTGCATCACCCACCCCCTAAAAAAAAAAAAAA
>SKRC01000213.1 GCA_007118695.1 Balneolaceae bacterium
CTGGCTCGACCGGGGGGAGTGCCGGGGGACGGATCTCCCCCGGACATCCAGCGAATTCCCATCTTTCGGTTTCAGTTCTGACGACCTGATCCCATCCCGTTTCCAGAGGGCTGTTGGATTAGAAGGACGTTGAAGAAGTAGAAGGGCCGTCGTTGCGAGCGACAGGGCGGTGAAGCAAGGGTGGTTGAAGGAAGTAGTGGAAAAACCAGGCTCCTCGCTGTTTCAAATGGGTTGAAGGTCGGGGAGCTTGCCATGCATGAGGTAGATCATGGCGATGAGATTGCGGGTGGAGCGCTAGCCGCGGGCGCGGGCGGCGACTCTGCCCGGGTACGGACTTCTACTTGTGCGGACTGGTATGCGAAGGGAAACGGGGTAAGTGAACGCCCGGACCTTGGGGTCCAGCCTGCTGTCGATGGGGTCGGTGGCAGAGCAAATATCACCTTGAGGCGTCCTCGCAGCGTCAGGCCTCAGGGGTGGACGGTGGGTGGACGGTGACCGACTGCCAAAGCCAATGGGAGCATGCGTAAAGTGAGCAAGGAGATTGGTGACCTCGATCGGCGTACTGATGGGTTTTCGATCCGCGGGGCTGCTGGTGGGCGGCTCTTCCACGTAGCGATCGTGATCGTGTTGGTGTCGTGTCTTCCAACTCAGACGCTCACCGGTCAGCAAGGGATGAGTGGTAAAACGTTGGGAGTGATCGACGCATGGCTGAGTTCGGCCGTCATCGAGGACGACCGCGGCTACGAGGTGGAGCTTCACAGCATGTCCGGCTGGGCCGAAGATGCGAACGTCCGCACACGGATCATGGGAACTATCACCCTCGGTGGCATGGGCTCCTTCGATGATCGATCCCGTCACTATGAAGAAGTCCTTCGCCAGATGGTCCTGCAGTCCGGTTTGGGTGAGGCGGATCGGATCTCCTTCTTGGCCCGTGCGGCAGGGCAGGTCAGCGACCCCGAACTCGTGGAGACCCTGGAAGCCCTTCTGCTGGCCGGGGAATTGTCCGTCGCCACGGTCGAGGCGTTGAATCGCTATGGCGTTCTGGATCGCTCCGTAGCTGCGATGAACCAGATCTCGGGCCAGGTGGACCATGCCGATGCGTTCACGGGGATCCCCCAACTTGCCGAGAACCTCGAGCACGTGAGTTCCGCACTCACGGTGATAGGTGCCCTCGCCGGCGCGGTGACGGTGGCCCGGGATGTCCATTCGCAAGTCCGGGCGGCCGTGCTGTGGCAAGCGCTGAACCTCGACCTTGCCCTCCACCGCATCGCGGCCGTTCGCACCTGGAGTGACCTGCGGGATCCGGCCTTCCATTCCGCGCTCCAGCGAGTGACGTCTGACCTCCAAGCAACTCCCGTCACAATCTGGGAGGAAATGTACCGGGCTGGGATCCGAGATCCGGACATCCTGTTGGGGACAGGAATGGGGCTGATGGGCCTCGGCGCGAAGCTCGCATCCCTATCGGGGGCCTCTACAAAGGTGATGCCATGGGTTGGCGCGGTGCTCTTCTCCGTTCAGCAGGTACGCCTGACGGGCGAGCACCGGGCCGATCTGCGTCGCATGACGGCGGCGGCCACCCTCTATGAGAGCCTGCGTTCCCGGGATGCCGGCCCAACGGAAGAAGAGGTTCTTGAGGCACTGCAATACCTCTTTCTCCACTATCGTCGGGCTGCCTTCTCCAACTGGGCCTACAACCTGGTTTGGCGGAATGTCTCTAAGGATTGGAGGGAGCTTCTTGAGGAATTCCGGACCGACGAAGCGCGGTATGCGTCTGACGTCGTCGACCGGCGAATCTCGCAGACCATACATGTCCTTTCCGGGCATCCAGGGGAAGATCTACACGTTCTGGATATCACAAATCCCAATATTTGTAACCGGAGCCCTGAGCTCAACCAAGCGGACACCTTGGTCATCTGGTATGACGGTATGTCAGTCGGTATCACGGATCCGGCGGGTGCCATATTCTTCTTCGATTCTCTCACTCGCTCCTGGGGATTGGAGGGCCTACAGCACTCGAACCGCTACGGGTCAAAGGTGTCGGTTGACAACTTGCGCCTGCAAGAGTCCGCCTCTGCGGAGCCTGTGCTGGTCTTTCGTGAGTCCGGTACCTACCTGATCAACTTCTGGCAGGAGAACACCTGGATGAGGTACCAGTGTTCCGTCTCCTTCTCAGGCCGGTGGACGCCCGATCCCCTTGAAGGAAAGTTCGGTCCTGGAGAGAGCCTGCTCATGATGTTCTTTGGAGAGAAGTCCGGGTTTGAAAAGGGATGGGAATTCTACGGGGCGGAGGAGGCACTTCGAGCCGAGGGGTTCGAAGTCTTTCGGGCTGAGCTGCTGCACGATAACCTGAGCTACCGGCCTGATCCATCGGGTTACTGGCGGCTCATAAGAGCGACGGGTCGTCCAGCTTTTTCGGTGGAAAGAGAGGTCGAAAACTTGGCTGCTCGATTGGGCTGGCTGCATTTCTACCTTCAACGGATTCGCCGGCACCGTGTGGTTCCCTGAGTCGTTCAGCTAGGTAACCCCAAACCCCCGGGCGGTTCGGCGGGTCAACAGGCGGCGCTACCACACTGAGATGAACCACTACTGGAGTATTCAGCGGAGCTTGCCTGGAAGATGAGGTGAGTGCGTCGGAGATCCCTGACATCAGGATGAACAGGTTTTCGGGTGCGAACGGTGCGTGAAGGTTAGGGTGAATCGTCTCCACGGTGGTGGGGCCGCTGAAGGAGGGAAGGGAAAATGAGGAGACTGGGGCAGGATGCGGCGAGGGCGCGGCGCTCTGGAAGCTGGGGCTATCGGCGGGTGAGGGTCAGACCCGCAGCTCTTCTGGCGCTCCTTGGATTGCTTCTCGGTGGATGCGACGGGGGCACGGTCACCGTGGAGGTGGCGCCGGTCCGCAGCGTGATCGTGGATGTGCCCGACTCCACCATCCATGAACAGGATACGATGTCGCTTCGGGCGATCCCCCGTGACGCTGAGGGGAGAGAATTGACCGGGCGGACGGTGACGTGGAGTTCGAGCAATGACTCCAGAGCGACGGTTGACAATCGCGGAGTGGTGACCGGGGTTGCCGCAGGTCCAGTGACGATCCGGGCGCGGGTCGAGGGGGTGGAGGGGCAGGCATCGTTGACGGTGGCTCCGATCCCGGTGGCGAGTGTGATGGTGAGTCCCAGCAGCGGATCGGTGGAGGTGGGACTGACCCTGCAACTTACGGCCACGCCGCGGGACGCGGGTGGGGCCCCCCTGATAGGCCGGATGGCGAACTGGAGTTCGAGCAACACGTCCCGAGCGACAGTGGACGGTTCCGGGCGGGTCACCGGGATTGCGGCGGGCACGGTGACGATCACCGCCACGAGTGACGGGAGGAATGGGTCGGCCACGGTCATGGTGACATCAATTCCGGTGGCGAATGTGACGGTGAGCCCGAGTAGCGGTGCTGTCGAAGTGGGGAGCACATTGCAGCTCGCGGCCACGTCCCGTGATGCCAATGGGACTCCCCTCACGGGTCGAACGGTGACTTGGCAATCAAGCAACACGTCGCTTGCCGTGGTGAGCGATTCAGGGCTTGTAACGGGGGTGTCGCCGGGAAACGTGGGCATCATCGCGACGGTGGAGAACCGTGCGGCGGAGGCCCGCATTGCGGTTGGAGGTAATAGCATCGTGATGCTGTCTTCTGGTGGAGGGTTCTCCTGCGGCTTCAGTCTCTTAGACGTAGTGTACTGTTGGAGCGGCACTTCACCGGGAGGAGAGTATGATCGGCCAGTCCTTGGCGGCGCACATTCCCCGCGGGAACCGGTTGCCATTGATCGCGACCGCAACTTCAGTTTTGTGGACGCTGGCGTTGATCATGCCTGTGCATTGACCCAAGAGGGAACCGCACTCTGCTGGGGAAGTGGAGATTGGGGGCAACTCGGACACGGTGCCTACGCTGACAGTGGGGAACCGGTGTCGGTGGCTGGAAATCGAGGGTTTCGGCAGATATCCGCAGGATACCAGCATACTTGTGCCGTAACAAAGGACGACCGAGCATACTGTTGGGGGGACGGACGGGAGGGGCAGTTAGCCATCGGGACCTCTGAACTAGGGTGGCCCTATGAGAGTCCGACGCCTATGCCGGTGGTAGATGACCATAGATTCGTGGAGGTCAGCGCAGGCACTTTCCATACTTGCGGATTGACACGACAAGGAGCCGCGTACTGTTGGGGGGACGGATGGCACGGGGAGTTGGGCACAGGTCAAAGTCGTGCTAGATCTGCTGTCCCTGTCCCAGTTGCGGGTGGCCACCGGTTCGTTGCCATTTCTACTGGGAGTACCCATACCTGCGCTGTTAATGCTGAGGGTCGGGCCTACTGCTGGGGCTCCAATGCGTTTGGTCAGCTTGGCAACGGATCGGATAGAATTAGCGAAGGTGCGCCAGTGGCAGTCGCGGGGGACCTCCGCTTTCGGTCAATCTCATCGGGACTACGACACACATGCGGAGTTACATCCGAGGGAACAGGATACTGCTGGGGCGCAGAGCTATTGGGTATGATCGGAGGTAGTGATAGACCTGTGGATATATGGCCAGGGTCGAGATGGCTGGCGATCGAGTCCGGTGGAAGTCATGCCTGCGGTAACGTGGAAGACGGGTTGGTCTATTGTTGGGGGGGTGGGTTCGGCGCATTTTTTATTAAGATGACATTCACACTGTAGATGTGTAGCCGTTATCCATTGCCCTATTATCGTAGGTGGTCCCGAAGCTCTTCTGACTACGCGATCGACGAGGTGGTGCTTCCGCTCGTTCATCAGGCGTCCATGACTGGGGATTGTTTCTCTACCGGTGGGATCGCCGTTGGGCTGAGAGGCAGTTCGCCATTAGCAGACAGGCACGATCCTGTCCGACTGGGCTGGGACCCCTGGAGCCGGTTCAGAGACGGCCGAGGGTGCGGCCACCGGCATCTGCCATGCTTCCTCCAAGAAGCAACGAGAAGAGGGAGCGGGCCATGATCCGGTCCATGTCAGCTTCGATGATGCTTGTGGTGGGATTGGGCGCGGCCGAGGTGGTGGCCCAGGAGCCCGCCTCCAATCTGCTCTTCACCCGCGAGGCATGGCTGGCCCTCGAGGGCGGTGGGAGCCTGGCGGTCTCCCTCCCCAACTTCCTGCCTCCCGAGGCGCTCGGGCGCGGTTCAGTGGTCCGGCTCTCCGAAGGCGAGCGGGTGGTGTCAGGCTGGACCGCGATCAACTTCCTGTCCGCGGTCGAGCCACGGACCAGGATGTACGAACACATCCTCCGGAACCTCTTCCTGAGGTCCGACGAGACTGAGCAGGCGATGGTGGCCCGCCGGGTCGAGGAGCTAGGTGTGGCATCGGCTCTGGCGGGCACCGCATCGTCGGTGGCGGGA
>SKRC01000255.1 GCA_007118695.1 Balneolaceae bacterium
ATTTGTTTATTGTTTCATCCCGCTGCTAAGGAAAAAGTAAACCGGATTAACAGTTTTCAGGAAACTTCTGACAGGGTTATTGTTTTTTTTGTAGGTTGTAATATCAATTAAGCTGATTTTACAATTAGTATCTATTCTTATGCGTTTGCTGACTACTTTTATCTTAATCTTTGTGGTTCTGCAAAACAACAACATCGGAGCGGGACTGGGTTTTTTAAATAACTTCGTACACAAAGCTTCTTATCCGGAAACTGCCTATCAGCCGAATAACGAGGAAGACCGATCAGATGAAATTTCCAGAGAGATTTACGAGATACTTTCCGAAATCAATGATTCCGAAAACCTGTCTGCATGCCTTGAACAGCTGCCTGTGATCGATGTGCCTGAAAATAGAATGGAAGGTGAGAACAGATATTGTAACAGCGTTGTAAGTATCCTGATAAGCCTGGGTGATTTAGAACTTCTTTCCAGAGTCTATAATCGATTGTACCTGCTGTATTATAACGATGGTGATTTTGACAGGGCAACTGTAGCGGCTGAAAAGTCTTTCTCCATTGCCGAGGAGATCTTCTATGTGGAAATGCTGGCCAGGGGCCACCAGAATTTTGCAATCCTAAATAGTGTGAGGGGCAGATACGTATCTGCCACGGAACATTTTTTAGAGTCAGCAGAGTATTATAAAGAGCTGGGCGACAAATCCGCATTAGCCCGGGTTTATGGAAATATGGGGGTTACCTTTGAACAGGCCGGCAATCTGGAAAAAGCGTACGAATACATGCACAAGGAGCTCGCCGTAATTAAAGAATTAGGTAACGAGGCAAATATGGGTTATGCCATGGTTAATCTTGGAGCAGTCCTAAACACGATGGGGAGACAAGACTCTGTACTTTACTATTACGAGTCTTCCCTGGAACTTGCCAATCGACTTCATGACAATGACTTAAAGATTACCAACCTGGATAATATCGGCGCCTACTATTTAGAACAAGACAGTTTGGATCTGGCTGAAACCTATTTGAGATCAGCGTACGAGCTGAGTGAAACCACAGGATATAGCTACCAAAAAATTTATATAACCAACAATCTGGCAAAAAACTTTTTGGCAGCAAGTAAAACCGACTCCGCGGAAAAGTATGCACGACAACAGTTGGATCTGGCTATTGACTATGAGTTTTTATACGACCAGCAATTAGCCTACTCCAACCTTTCGGAAATTTACAAGCAAAATGGAGATTACCAGCGAGCTTTGCAAGCACACACCAATTATGCGAAAATTAAGGATTCTCTGCTTAATCGCGACCGTATCAATGAACTTGAAGATTTGAGGGAGCGCTATGAGGCTGATCAGAGAGACCAACAAATTGAACTGCTGAAACTCCAAACCCAAAACGCGGAGTTCAGAAGAAATGCTTATCTGGCGTCAGGGTTAGTTCTCACTTTTGTCTTATTGTTGCTCTATATCGGTCAACGTTATAAAAGCAGTAAGAACCGTCAGCTTTTGGAGAAGGAACAAGAGGTAGCCGAGATGAAATCCAATTTCTTTTCGAATATCTCCCATGAGTTCCGAACGCCGCTGACCCTGATTTCCGGTCCCATTGAAATGCTGAAAAGTAAGATTCAGGATGTAAAGACACGAAACCAGCTCGTTACAATGGAGAAGAACGCCGACCGGTTGCTGTCGCTCATCAACCAGCTGCTGGATCTATCCCGGCTGGAATCGGGCAAGCTCGAACTCTCGCGGGAACCGACGGATATGCTCACCTTGGTTAGAGGTGTGACGATGACTTTTCAATCGCTGGCTGAAATGGAGCGTATCGACTTGGCCGTCAAAACCGGCTTTTCGGCACTCAAATTGGATGCAGATCGCGAAAAGATGGAAAGTATTTTGGTTAACCTGATAAACAATGCCTTCGCCCATACCGCCGAGGGCGGAGAAATAACGGTCTCATTAGATATTGAAGAGCATGATGATGGCAAGCCCCATTGTCGAATTGGAGTTAAAGATACCGGGAAAGGCATACCGGGAGAGGATCTGCCAAAAATATTTGACCGCTTCTACCGGGGCAATTCGGAATCAGCCCGGCAGCAAATTGGGACCGGTATCGGCTTGGCCCTGACCCAAGAACTGGTAGAGCTGCATGGTGGTTCGATTCAAGTAACCAGCGAAATGAATAAGGGTACCGAGTTCATTGTGACGATCCCGGCAGAAGGCATGAGCTATGAGGGATCAAGCACGGAGCTGTTTTCAATCACGAAATCATTTTCACTGACTGAATCCGAAGCTGTTAAGCGTATTGATCCGGACCCTGCCGATGATACAGAGTCACGGGAGTCATCAGAACCGATTCTGCTTTTGATTGAAGACAACAAGGATGTCACCAACTACCTGAAGGACATACTGGTAGATTCGTACAGGGTGTTGGAAGCAGCGAATGGTAAACAGGGTGTGGAAGCGGCTTTGAAGTATATTCCGGATCTGATCATCAGCGATGTGATGATGCCTAAAATGAATGGCTTTCGGGTAGCCGAAACGCTGAAACAGGATCAGAAAACCAGTCACATCCCGCTGATCCTGCTTACGGCCAAAGCTGATCAGGAAGATAAAATGCAGGGATTAAGAGCCCTTGCTGACGAATATTTGACAAAGCCCTTCCACCCGGATGAGCTTAGGATACGCATTCAGAATCTGATTGAGTCGCGCCAAAAACTAAAGGAGAAATATAAACAGGAATACATGCTCCGGCCCGGCAGGGCAGAGGTGCAATCGCTGGATGACGCCTTCTTACTGAAGATACGAGAAACGTTGGACCGACATATCGGTGATGAATTTTTTACTGTAAAGCAATTGGGCAGGGAAGTGGGCATGAGCCGTTCCCAGCTTCACCGTAAATTAACTGCCTTAATTGGCAAGTCGGCTACCGAATTTATACGTTCGTACCGTTTGCATCGCGCCAAGGATATGATTACCCGGGAAACAGGGAGTATTTCTGAAATCTCCTATGCGGTAGGATTCGGAAGCCCTTCCTATTTCAGCAAGTGTTACCGTGCAGAATTTGGTTTTTCTCCCTCCGAAACAGTGAAGCGAAAGTCCTGAATTTTGTGTAAACAATCGGATCTCAATGGTATGTTTGGTTCCATGTGCCTCCCCTGATGTAATCGAGGGATCTCACCTGTTTCGATCGGCGCTATTGGATAGGCTTGTTGAATTGCCGGCGGCCTGCAAAGAATGGCCTGCCAACCTGCAATACATCATCTTTATGAAATCCATGCCTACGCTAAAACCTCACATTTTATGGCGCTCTCGCCAAATTGCTTCGTGCAGGCGGACCTTCCTAAGCAGTGATGACATATAGACCTGTCTGGATAGTTGCCACTGTTTTACCATTCAAAGAACCTGAATGCCTCCTTTACAACATATCTTACAGCCTTTGCAACATTTGTAATAGTGGGAATACTCCTTCAAAAATAGATTAAGATTGTAGTTGAACGGTAATCTGCACTTAAATCCCACGATTATGAAAACATTAAAAGTTAGCTTCTTATATATATTCGTATTGATGCTGTCAATTTCTCTGTTGAGTATCTCCTGTAAGGATAATTCTACCGGAACCCAGATTGATGATGATCCTATCGAAACAGACGATGATATCGGAGATCCGATTGACCCTCCACCGTCTGATAATTTTAACTTTGACTCCGGCGAATCTACCGAAACCGATGATGGATTCAAATTTGATGGGATGTTGATCGGAATCAATGAAGAAGGCATCGAATTTAAAATCGGTGACGGTGAATTCAACGTAGTGTTAGATGACGATGGTGTCATCATATCCATATCGGGTGTCGGAATTCCTGAATTTCCGGATGTTGGCATCCATGCAGATATGCTTGAAGATTTTGCATGGAGTGAGTTAGAGTCACACATCGAATATGAAAAAGGGAGTTACTATATCAGCGAGTATGATACTGAAATTCCGTTAAATCCAGACCGATACTATCTGCACTTTAACGTATTTGATGAGAACAAAGACGGAAAGTTTGAATTGAGACGCCGAGCCAATGATTTCATTTACGACTTCGCCGACCTTTACATAGATATAAAAGATCCGGCTGTTTTTTTTAAAACACAGGTTCCCATACCCGATGGCGATGGGAATAATGCGGACGATGCAGTGGAATCATTTTGGAAAAAAATTGCCTCTTTAGCTGCGGAAAAGGGTATTCAAATCGGAGAGCAGTTGTTCGATGTAGACAGTGGAACGTATTTAATTGTAGGACTCTCAAACCAGGGAACCTTTAACACACCGGAGTATGAGCTTGCTGATTTTGGCTTAAAGGATCCGGAAAGGTTTATGGAATTCAGCGGGTATAAATTTCTGGAATCACTTCCTTCGCATGCCTTCTTTAAATTTGTGAGTTTCCCAATTCCCGGCACCCATGGTTTGTTGGAGCTAAGTGGCGAAATGTCTTCCTATTCAGATAACGGGAATAAATATGTCCCTATTGATTTATTAGTAAACAGGACCGAGTTTTCGAGGACCGAATCCTATCTGGGTGATTTGGCATTCGCAGCTCCGGGTTTAGGATTACTATTAGAAGGTATATTGCCGGCAGTTAACGAACATACGGGCCAGGATTTATTCGGTAGTGACGTGGACGTGAGCCCCTTTAAAGGATTTGTACAATACCGTGCCGCACTGCCTGAGGATAACCCCGCCTTTTTCCGATTTGGTGGCTCCATGAAAAACCCGGTTTTGACGGATATTTTTGGAGATGAGATTAAAAAGTTTCTCATATCCAAACCCAGTGGAAGTGTATTCACCTACCTCAATGTAGGTCCGGAAGAGGAAGACATGTTCTTTTATGTTGAAGAAGATATGCAAATGGTTATTCCGTATTACGGGCAACAGGACTTTCTGGATGCGTATGTTGTATTCAATAAGGATGGTATTGCGTTTAGCAGCTATCAGGAATTGAAGATAGGACCTGTCAATATCTCAGCTGAGGGAGATGGAAGTATTTATTCTGATAGCTATAATTACAGAGCTTCTATTCTGGGAGATATAACATTACCAAATGATGTAGTTTTAGGGAATCGAGAATTAGATATTGCTATATCCAGTGATTACGGAGCCACCTTGAGTGGACAAACTATTCTGCCATTCAATATCGGGGAAGCTAATGTTACCGGACAGGTTATAACAGAAGGACTAACCATGAGTGGGATGGTCAGTGCCGGTTCCCAGCTTGCCTTGAACACCGGAATGAATATCCCTACACGGGACCTGGAAGTGTCGGTATCCACAAATCCGGATAGTATTCTTACCCTTCACGGGGAGA
>SKRC01000207.1 GCA_007118695.1 Balneolaceae bacterium
AAGACATTTTTTCCTCAGCAAGGCGAAGATAAAATGGCAGCGGAAACGTCCCGTACAGCTGTCGGGACGTTGAGCACGCCATTTTAGATTCAACGCAGCTGAGGGGGAAATGTCGCAGAGAAACAGGGGTTTTTTTTCGAAGATTCCAAAATTGGATCAGAAAGAATTATAAATAATAAAGTTACATTACGTTCAACATATTTACTGTGAGATATCCGGGATAAGTTAATTCAATGTCAAACCATGAAAATATGATAAAAAAAAAACCAGCTAAACCTCTGTTTCTCTGTGGAATGATGGGGTCCGGTAAGTCGACGGTTGGCCGGATACTAGCCGGCCAGCTGGGAATCCCCTTTTATGACCTTGATAGTGAAATCGAGAAAAATACCGGCCTGAAAATTTCCGAGATTTTCAGGTTTCATGGAGAAAAAAAATTCAGGCAGCTGGAGAGAGAAATGGTCCTGAAGGCGGCCGAACGGACCGAAGGTGTAATCGCTCTGGGCGGTGGTGCATTGCAAACACAGGAAATCGTTGACCAAATAAAATTAAAAGGCTGGCTGATTTTTTTAGATGCTCCGGTATCCGTACTTTTAAGGCGTGTGAAGAATGATACTTCACGCCCCATTTTGCAGAATAAAGACGATTTAGAGACACAAGAAAAGCTTAAAAAACTTATGATGGAACGCGGAGAATTGTATCGGCAATCTCACATAATTGTCGGGTGTGGAACAGACCCCCCCGGCGAAGTCGCTGAATCGATCATTAAAAATATTTCCCGGTATGAAAGCTGACTTTTCAGTTCAAACGCCTTCCAGAAATTACCCGCTGTTTATCAGGCCGAGTGTGAAAGATTTTCAGTTGAATAAGTTGTTAAATTCAGCTTCATCGGAACGTCTGTTCATTATCGTCGATCAACATGTGGAGCAGTATCACGGAGAGGAAATCAGAAAAATGGCCGGCGGCTTTACAGATGATCTCCGCACTTATGTTGTTCCCTCGGGTGAAAGCAGTAAAAGTTATGAGCACTGGAAGGATTTGACCGACTTTCTTCTGAATAACGGGGCACGGCGAAACACACCGGTGCTTGCCATCGGAGGTGGTGTCACCGGTGATCTTGCCGGATTTGCCGCCGCAACGGTCATGAGAGGCTTGCCCCTTATTCATATCCCGACAACCTTGCTGGCTATGGTAGATAGTTCTATCGGTGGGAAAACGGGCATCAACCACACAATGGGCAAAAACCTTTTGGGAAGCTTCTATCAACCCGATGCCATTTTGATCAATACCGGTTATCTCTCGACTTTACCCCGCAAAGAATGGATCAACGGGCTGAGTGAAATATTAAAATATGCAGCAATAAAGGACGAATCGATATTTCAAACATGTGAGGAGATTTTTTTGAAGGAGAGTACTGCTGTCGGGCACTCCTTGCTGGAAGAACTGATCCGGAAATGTGCCAAAATTAAAGCCGATGTGGTAGCTGCCGATGAGAAGGAAAGCGGCTTGAGAATGATTCTCAATTTCGGCCATACTTTTGCCCATTCTCTTGAAAACAGTGCAGAATATAAAAATATCAGCCATGGTGAAGCTGTATTTATCGGAATGGTTGCAGCAACAAGATTGTCTAACCAACTGGGCGCATCGATCGAGATGGATGTATTGGAAAAGTTCAGGGGCCTCTATGAATTTGATCCTTCCATTGGCGCATACCAGGCCGATGATCTTATAAGGGCGATGTACAGCGACAAAAAACGCATGACTGAAAACCTGAAATTTGTCTTGTTGCAAGATTGGGCGGCCCCATACGTTAAAGAGTGCAGTGAGACTGACATCATTTCTGATGCGTGGAATTACGCTTTCGATCTTATTCAATCAAGTAAATAGTTACCTTTATCAGATAATAGGGAAGATAAATTGTTTTTAAGCTGGTTATATAAAACCTGGAAAATTCTGCTAACCACGATTACCGTTCTCGTTTCGGTAATCATACTGGTTGGAATTTTACTATTTGGCGCACTTCAGCTGCCACAGAGCCAGGAGTATATTGCAGGGCAAGTGATGGATCTGTTCAATGAACAGTACCAGGGGAAAATCGAAATCAAGGAACTTGACGGGATGCTTCCGTTCAGCGCCAACCTGCATAAAGTCCGGGTATTCCCGACCAAGGAATCCGAGGACCCGGTAATTACCCTCGAGAAAGCGATGCTCAGAGTAAGTGTATGGGATTTGATCCGCCGCAATATTACGATTCATTCTTTTGTGTTCGACCAGCCGGTGATCCATTTAAACAGGGAGGTCGATGATCAACTGACAATCGGGCAAGCATTTAAAACCAAAACAACGAAAACACCGGATACGGAATCCACAACATTTTTCGACCGCTTTCATGTCTATGCTCCATCCATTGTGATTCAGGATGGGGAAGTGATAGCAGAACGTTTTGTCAATCCGGAATCAGAATCCGATTTGATCCCGGCCTCATTTACTCTCAAAAATATTAAATCCGACTTCTATCTTGAACTCTCCTCTTTCCAGCGTTTTCTGGATATTGATTTTTTTTCCGCAAATATTCCCGGCAACGATGTTGGTGCATTCACTCTTAGAGGTCAAATATTCAGTGACGATCAGTTTCTGGAATTCAACGGCTTTCAATTGCAAACGGATGACTCCCAACTCGAATTTTCAGGAGTCGCCTCGCCGGTTAATATTTTTCAACCGGATTTAGCCGAACAACTCCGGAATGCCGACTACAGGCTGGATGTAGAGAATACCTGGCTGAAAGGACAACATATTTCAAATATATTCCCGGGCTATCCATTTCCCAACGACCATCTGGATATCGAATTGATCGTGGATGGTTCGCGCGAATCGTTGTTTGTTGACCGGTTGATTGGCCGTATCGGTGATAATGCCGTTCAAATGACAGGAACTCTGAATAATATTCATAAGTCTGATTTTCACTATTCAGGCTCGCTTACCAACGCCGTGCTGCAACCTGACGCCATCAGGCTGTTTTCTGATACGTACCTGGAATTCGGTGACGAGGAACTGGACTATCTAGCTGCAAGCAGGTTCAGTGGCCAATTCGAAGGCGATCTGAAGAGCATGACTACCGGTTTTAATATAGAAACCGAGAAAGGAGAACTGGCACTGAAAGGAGCACTGATTTTTGATGATCTGTTGACATACAATGCAGAGGTTACCGTCGATTCTCTGGATCTCACTCCTCTTTTACCAAAACATCTGGAAAGAAATCTATTAAATGGCAAATTCACCGTAAATGGTGCCGGCACGACATTTGATGAATTCAATGGCATGTTCAGCGCAGAATTTGATTCCGGTTATGTTAATCACATCGAATTCTCCAGCGGCATTTTTAAAGGATCATTCCGCGATCAGCTCTTTGAGCATGAACTGACCATCAATAACGGCAATGCCGGAATCAGATCTGCCGGCCAGCTCCGAAAGTCGGGCAATCAGTGGATGGTTTCGGTAAACGGTGCAACAGATAACATCGACCTCAATCACCTCCTGCAAAGGGATGAGTTTCCTCATACATCCATTAACCTGGAATTCAACACGGATTTGGAGTGGACAGAAATCGACGACCTGTTCGGCAGGATCAGTTTTGAAGCGGATGAATCGGTGATCGGAATCGATACCCTCCGGTCGCACCAGTTCTATGCCGACCTCGATGCCCCGAATCAATCCGGTGATGAACGAAACCTGAGGCTCACAAGCAGTTTTCTCGATGCTGAAGTCAGTGGCGATATCTACCCGCGCAATCTTTACAAGCTTTATAGGCACTGGAATGGCTATGTGAAGAATCAAATCGCTGAGGAGATTGTCATGGATTCAACCAGTGTTATGGACCCGGAGGCGTTCACCTTTGAAGATCTTATCTCTTCGGCCAACCTCAGAGTCAACATGGAGATGAAGGATATAGAACTGTTTCAAAAGTATTTCTCGGAAGACCCCATCTTTGAGAGCCAGTCGCGGATGAATCTGAATCTGAATGCAGATGCCGACCGCCTCCTGTTAACCGGGTCTGTAAATGATTCCGGATTCAGGTTTAATGATATTCATTCCAATACACTGAATGCGAATTTCACGACCAGTTTCCAATTTGCAGAAAAATTCAGGGAATATGGCACCCTGGATCTTCAATTGAATGCAGAAGATTACCGATTCAGAAATTATCACTTCAAAAACGGAACTTTCAATGCATCGATGAGAAGCGACAGCATCAGGTTTCAGCATTCTGCAGAAGGAGGCCAGGAAGATGTAAAACTGGATCTGGATATAATGACCCGCCTGAAGCCCGGTGTCATTGATTTTACTCTGAATAAATTTTCATTCGGCAGCGACGAGTACACCTGGACGACAGAAGGCACTCCCAAGTTAGCCTATAACGAAGACCGGTCTCTGCTACTGGAAAATGTCAATTTTGTCAGTAATGAGGAGAGGGTTGCCATTAATGGCATCTACAGCAACAATGAAGCTGATTCAGTAGAATACAATATCCGGAATCTGAACTTACAACGAATATCCGATCTGATTGGAGGCAGGGTAACATTTGCTGGTATTGTGAACGGTGATTTTTACACAAAAACACTGGCCGATATTCCGTCGTTTGAAGGAGAGTTAAAAGTTAAAAGAACCCGGCTGGATAACAGACTGATAGGAGATGTCTCCGTCAACAGTAGATATTCAACTGCAGAGGAACGATTCAATACGAAAATTTCGGTCTTAACCAACCCGGACAATTATCCAGATTACTTTGAAAATAACGACAATATCGGTCAAAACCTGGTACTGGACGGGTACTTCAAGGCTCCGGACCTGGAAAACCCGGATGAGGAGTACTTCTATTTCGATGCCGATCTTCGTGAAATTGATATGTGGATTGTAACGGTGATCGTCCCGGATATTGTAATCGATATGGAAGGGCGCTCCACTGGCAGCGGGTACATCCGCGGCTCACTCACTGATTATGACTTCAACGCTGAGTTTGACGTTCAGGACGTGAGAGGGACTCCGTTCTTTGTCAATACATCGTACAATTTAAACGGTAAATTGATATTTGACAGGCATGATGGCCTGATATTTGAAAACATCAACCTGCGTGATGACGATGGCGGCACAGGTGTCCTGTCCGGTACAATCGACCTGGATAATTTTTCTGAAACGACCTACCTGGATCTGACACTCGACCTGAACAATTTGCGATTTATGAACAATCCGTATGATCCGGATGTTCCCTTCTATGCGACGGCAAGGGGTACAGGTCAGGCCCGGATTACCGGTTCCAATTTCAGCCCGTTCCTGCGAACCACCGAGCCGATTGTCATTTCACCGGGTTCCAGAATATCCGTACCGGTCGTCGATGATGCAGAACTTCAGCAGAGCTATAGTTTTATACAATTCGTTGAAACCTTTGACTGGAGTTCGCTGAGAGAGCAGGATCGAATGAATAACTTGAGTGATGACGGATCCACTTTTCAATTCGATCCTGAACTGCTCACATTTGTGGAGCGTTTTACCCTTGATCTGCAATTCATAGCAAACGATCCGGTTAATTTCCGGCTGATCTTCGACCGTGTGACGAACGAAATACTCTCGGCAAGTGGTACTGGCCAGATCCGGCTGGGGCTGGAAGATGAGAATTTCAGTATCTTTGGCAGGATGAACATTACGGGCGGGGATTACCAATTTGTAGCCGGAGATATCATATCCCGGAGATTTCAGTTAAGTGAAGGCGGTTCCATCATTTGGGAAGGCGATCCGGCCAATGCCAGGCTGAATGTCAGTGCCACATACCGGGCACGTCCCGACCTGTCAGCCCTGATCACCTCTGGCTCCCGGGAATTACGGGGTGGACAACGCTTTCCGGTCGATCTGGTGTTGAATATTGGCGGCACCCTTAGCGAACTTGAAAATGATTTCTTTTTCCAAATCCCTTCCAGCATTGAAGGGACCCTGGACCCGACACTGCTGACGCAGGTAAATGCTCTCAACAGAAACGAAGAAGAAAAAATAATCCAGGCAACCAGCCTGCTGTTGTCGGGCAACTTCATACCCCTGTCTTCTGCTTCGACCGAGGGCGGTACCGGTATGGCGCTTAGGGAAACCCTGACCGGTGGTGCTGTGGTGGTAAACCCGCTGCTTACCAGCCAGGTCATCAACCCCCTGCTCTCCGATCAGATTAATTCGTTGTTGAGAAGCGATATGGCACTTGACATCGACTTTAATTTAACCACCCTGAATGAAATTGACCTGGGTGTTGCATTGAGGCTCTACGATGACAGGCTCATTCTGCGCAGGGACGGCGTTATCACCGGTGATTACAGTGATATCGGGGACCTGGGTGCCACTTACAGAATCAACCGTATATTTGCAGTGACTGCTTTTCACAGGCAGGACCCCACCTTAACAAACGCCAGTGCTGCTGAGGCCCGTCAGGTACAGGAAATGAACGGTGTTGGCGTTGAAGCCCAATTTCAATTCAACACCTGGAAGGAACTCAGACAACGATTTACAGGTGCAATCAGCAGGCTCTTCGGGCGTAAAGAAAATCCCAAAGAAGAAGAGGAAGACGTGGACGATAGGATCGAACCCATCGCTTCCGAATAAAATTACGATTTACATTAAAATACTTTATGGCTAAAAAAAAACGATTAACATCACTCGAAAAAGAAATCATTCAATTACTCAAGTCTTATCCGGATGCATCCGTACCCTCTCCCATTCTGCAGGAAGCGCTCGGATTACACGGGAAAAAAGGGGCAAAGAAACTCAACCAGGCGCTTCATAATCTGCGTAATAAAGATCAGATCCGGATGACAAAAGGAAATCTGATCAGCATAAATGAAGTTTATGTAGACGAGAACAAATACTATGAAGGCATTCTTGATGTCAATAAATATGGCGACGGTTATGTGGTTACCGAAGGAAGAGACCAGGACATAAAAGTCCCCTCCCGGTATCTTGATACAGCCCTCGATGGCGATCTGGTCAAAGCCGTAGTCACTCATTATCATAAAAAAAGCGGTAAACCGGTCGGACGCGTTGAAGAGGTGATCAAAAGAGGCAAAACCTTGTTCGTAGGAACCCTGGCTACACCTGCAAAAAATACCTATATCATTCACCCCGATGAACAGTCATCACGAACCGATTTTTTTGTTGAGGCAAAAGACCTCAACGGAGCCACTCCCGGTGACAAAGTTACATTCCGGCTGGTGCAATGGAGTGATGTGCGCGGGCTGCCGCAGGCAAAGATTATGCAATCGCTCGGAGTCCAGGATTCCAATGAAGCCAAAATACTCTCGATTCTTGCAGAGCATCAGTTTGATTCAAAGTTTCCGGATCAGGTAGAGGCCTTTGCCGAAACCATCAGCGACCGAATTCCCGAGGGGGAATTACAAAGACGCAAGGATTTACGCGATGAAACTACCTTTACCATCGACCCTGTGGATGCGAAAGATTTTGACGATGCCATCAGCATCAAGATCCTGGACAACGGCAACTACTATCTGGGCGTTCATATTGCAGATGTTACCCACTATATGCCGAGAGGATCTGAACTGGATGAGGAAGCTCTGAACCGCGGGACAAGCGTCTACCTGGTCGACCGGGTTATTCCCATGCTGCCGGAGCGGCTGAGTAACGGGGTTTGCAGTCTCCGGCCGAATGAAGACAAACTGGCCTACAGTTGTTTTATGGAGATTACACCTGGTGGAAAACTTGTGGATTACTCTGTTGAAGAGGTCGTTATAAACTCCAGTAAACGTTTTGTTTATGAAGAAGTACAGGAGATTTTAGATGGTAAAAAACATGAGTTGAAAAACACTTTGAAGACCGCCGAAAAACTGGCTAAAACCTTGATGGACAACAGGTTTAAGGCTGGCTCCATCAATTTCGAGACACCCGAGCCACGCTTCATCCTGGACGAGGCCGGCAAACCCGTTGATGTAATCATCAAGAAGCGGCTTTTTGCACACCGGTTGATTGAAGAGTGTATGTTGATGGCCAACAAAACAGTAGCCATGCACATTGATAACCTGCGGAACCATTCAGGCAAAGGAAAAAGTGAAAACAATCATCCTTTTCTCTACCGTATTCATGATCAGCCGGACCTGGAAAAACTCTTCAATATCCGGGAAAATGTAAAACCGCTCGGGATCGAATTTGATGTAAAAAAACAGATCAAACCCAAAGACATCAACAAACTGCTGGATGAGGTGAAAGGAACCAGTATGGAAGAGATCGTCAATGGGCTGACGCTTCGGGCCATGGCCAAAGCGGTGTACAGCCCGAAGAACATCGGCCATTTTGGTCTTGGATTTTCCCACTACGCACACTTTACAAGTCCGATCCGCCGTTACCCTGATGTAATTGTTCACAGATTATTAAAAAGATACGGTTCCGGCGGGCAGGAGTATACCTTTACCGAACTCAACGATGTCGGTGAACAATGCAGCGAAAAAGAGCGTTATGCAGTTGAAGCAGAACGAGAGTCTGTTAAGTTAAAACAGGTGGAATTTCTTACAGAGCGTATTGGTGAAACCTTTGATGGGGTCATCAGTGGTGTTACCGAAAACGGTTTGTATGTAAATTTAAAAGACGTGTACTGTGAAGGCATGGTGCACGTTAGTGATCTTAAGGACGATTACTATATTTATAACTCACAGCGACATTGTCTGATCGGCCGATCCAAAGGCAGGCAGTACAGATTGGGTGATGAAGTAGCGGTTAAGGTTGTAAAGACAGACTTGGAAAAAAGACATATAGATTTGACTATATCCGAACAATAACTCTACAAGCGCGTGGCATGCAGTTGATTAAAAAAGCATCTATTCTCTCTCTACTCTTCGTGTTTACAGGTTTGGCATTTGCCGAATACGCAATGTCCCAGTTTTTTGTATTTGGGAAGAACCGGGTTCAATATGAAGCTTTTGACTGGCGATTTATTGAAACCGAACATTTCGACATCTACTATTACGATGAAAGAAATTATCACCTGGCTCAGTTTACGGCAGAAACTGTCGAATCCAGTTTAAAACAATTGTCGGAAGATTTCGGGCACACCCTGACCGACCGAATTCCGGTGATCATTTATGACTCCCACAGTGATTTTTCTCAGACCAATGTAGTTCCGCTGCCCGTCGATGCTCAGGGAATTGGAGGTGTCACTGACAAATTCAAGAACCGTATGACCCAGCCGTTTATGGGCGATTATGCCGACTTCCGGCGTACACTCCAGCACGAATTGCTTCATGCTGTTGTGAACGATATGTACTACGGCGGCGGTATTCAATCCATTATGCGCCATAATATTCAGCTTCGCATCCCTCTATGGTTTGAAGAAGGCCTGGCCGAATACCTGGCCCTGGGATGGGATACCCAAACAGATATGTATATCCGGGATGCCATCATCAACAATTACCTGCCTCCCCTGCCCCGTCTTGGGGGCTTTTTTGCCTATCGGGGCGGCCAATCATTCTGGAATTTTATTGAAGAAGAGTACGGGCGTTCCAAAATTACTGAAATTCTGCAAAGGCTGCGGCAAACCAGGAGTGTGGAACAAGCCCTTGTCCAGTCAACCGGATTAACCCCTGAAGAACTCAGCAATCGTTGGAAAGACAGCCTGCAGAGACGTTATTTTCCTGAAGTCGCCGAACGCCAGCGCATCGATGCGATAGCGTCAAGGATATCTGAAAGAGGTCGATTTGGCAGCTATAATACCAGCCCGGCCATTTCACCGCAGGGCGACAGGATTGCCTTTATCTCCAACCGGCGGGGGGTATTTGATGTCGTCGTTGTCAGCGCTACGACCGGTGAACGCCTCAAAACATTGATCCGCGGTGAAGACAGCCCGCAATTTGAGGAACTCAATATTTTAAACCCGAATCTTTCCTGGTCACCGGACGGCCGGAAAATTACTCTCTCCACCAAGTCGGATGGCAAGTATAATTTGGGAATCATCGATTATGAGACCGAGGAGGTACAGATGCATCGCTTCTCCAAAGTAGATGCCATGGCTTCCGTGGCCTGGTCGCCTGATGGAAAAAAAATTGCTTTTGATGGTAACGAGGGCGGTTATCAGAGCATTTATGTCTATGACCTTGAGAAACGTGAACTCCGAAATCTGACAAGAGATGTTTTCACGGACAAGGAACCTGCCTGGGGTGAAGATTCCGAGACCATCTATTTCGTCTCCAACCGTGGAGATAAACTCAATGCAGGAGAATTCAGAGCGGGCTATTCTGCCATGCAGGACGAATCCTTTTATGAAACCGATCTCTATTCTATCAAACTCGGTTCAAACAGAATAAACCGTCTGACCAATACTCCCAAATGGTCTGAGTCGCAGCCATCTGTTACCCGTGATGGGCGACTCGTATTCGTTTCCGACCAAAACGGGATACCGAACATTTACGAATATAATTTTGATACCCGCACCTCCACCCCGCTGACAGATATCCGAACCGGAATTTCACAGATATCCATTTCAGATGACGGCAGTCGAATTGCATTTAATGCCCTGAGCGAAGGCTACCTGGACCTCTGGTTGATGCGAAATCCATTTGACAGCCGTATGGATCGTGAGTTGAAGCCAAATTACTGGGCTGAACGCCGTGCAACAGAGTCCATCAGGGACAGAGTACCGGCAACCGGTTATGCCATGGATATGATCCAGAGAAGGGAAAGGGGCAATATTGCCATGGCCCGGGCACCGGTAAGTTTGTCTTCTGTCGACGATTTTGAAGAGACCGACATTGATGATCTGTTGGAAGAGGGGCTTCCCGAGGAAGAGGAAACGGAAGAAGAACGCAGAGATACGATCGACTTCCGTAACTATGTTTTCGGTGAATCTGTGGTCAGGGATACAACACTTGAGCTGCGTGATGATCCGCGAAAGTTTATGCCCGAGGACAACCTGACTGAAGACGGTTACTACCAGCCTAAACGTTATCGCCTGTCGTTTACTCCTGATATTACAATGGCGGCCGGTCAGATCGATACCTATTATGGCGGATCTGCTTTTGCCATGATTACACTCAGTGACCTTTTCGGTGACCATAGAATCTCGCTGGGAACCAATCTTGTTTTCGACCTCCGGGATAGTGACTATGTCATTCAATACGGTTATTTCCGGCAAAGGACCAACTTCGTCGCCAGTATTTTCCACCAGTCACAAAATTTCCAGACGTTCTTCGGAGAACTATTCCGCTTCCGCACCTATGGGGCAGGAGTAGAATTCCAGTATCCCTTCAACCGGTTTGAACGGATCGACTATGGGCTCAACTGGATTGGGATTTCAAGAGATTTCAGTTCAATCAGAGGTATAGGCGACGCCGATCGGGTAAGTGAAACGTCAACCTTCCTGTATCCACAGGCCACCTATACCGCCGATTATACGCTGCCAGGCTTTATCACACCAAGAGGTGGAAGCAGGTATTCACTCCGGCTTTCCGGTAGCCCGCCGGTACTTCCGGATTCACCGCTATTTGCCTCCTTGCTTGGAGATTACAGGCGATATCTTAACCTTGGCATGGGTTACACCATCGCAATGCGGGGAAGTGCTGCTGCCTCCTTTGGCCCTGACGCCCAAAACTTCTTCATGGGTGGAATGCTGGGATGGATTAATCAGAGGTTTGCCCAGGGACTTTCCTTTGAAGACCTGACCGATACATTCTTTACCCAGCCGGCAACACCCCTGCGTGGACATGCATTCAATACCATCCATGGTGACAAGTTCTCGATGATCAATGCTGAATTCAGATTCCCGTTGTTTGCCGCTATCCTGCCCGGTCCTGTTCCGATTCTGCCGTTATATAACATCACCGGATTAACTTTTGTCGATGCCGGAACAGCCTGGGAGGGCAGATTGCCGGAATTCAAAGTCTCGAGACTGGAAGAGAGGTTCATCAATCCGGAGACCGGGCAACCCCGGGAAGACGGGCCACAACTGGGTGATCAACGAGCAACAGTAGCTGATGGAGACATACTGATTGGGGCAGGCTTCGGATTGAGAACCATCCTTTTCGGACTCCCCTTCAGATACGACATCGGATGGGCATACGAGCGAGAGGGATTCAGCAGCGACCCCATCCACTACTTTTCCATCGGAATTGACTTCTGATCCGACTGACTTTTACCGAATTACCAACACGGTTAACCCCAATAGGTCGAACGGCCTTTTGGGGTTCATCAGCCCTATCCAATCAAAAGCAGTTCTCCAGAAAATATTTCGGTGAAAAGCGGGTTAACTCGACTGCATTGAGTTGTTGACTTCTTCCTTAAAGTCTTTGGAAACCTTGAGCATAGGCACATATTGTTCCGGTACAATAACTTCTTCATTGGTTTTAGGATTCCGGGCAACCCGCTGAGCTCGTTTTACAACCTTAAAGCTTCCAAAACCTCTCAACTCGATCGTTTCACCCCTCTTCATTGCATCTATTACGGTTTCCATAAATCCTTTAACCACCGCCTCGGTTTCAACTTTGGTTAATCCGGTTGATGAAGATATGATATCCACTATATCAGATTTGGTCATGGCTCTAAAATGTTAATTATGGTTATAACTCGAAAATAAATCAGCATTCTTAAACACTTGCGCTTCAATAACAAACTAAAAAACAAATAGGTTTCACCAATGCAAAAGTTTTACTCATTCATTGATTATGAATCTTTGACTGCCTGTTCCATTGAACAGTGAAATCGATTTAAAAAGTCATGATATTTAACCCGCAAAAGCAAAAAAATTCATAAAACTTTTATACCTTCGACCTTGCCTGCATTATTGACCAAGCTCATTTTTTGTACGCGAAGTTCAAAATGCGCATGAAACGTCCCGTACAGCTGTCGGGACGTTGATTAAGCTTTTTGAACTCTAACGCAGTACACGGGGAAATTTCGCAGCGTTAGACAAAATGTTGTTAAATATGTGAGCTTTATATGAGGTATCTTTTTGGTATATAAGTGGTTAAAACCATACATCCCGAAAGCTTCCGGGAGTGAATAATGCAGGCTTGAATGAAATAAAAGAAAACTAATCTGTTACATGGAAACTTTTGACCGTATCATCGCCTGGCTTGAAGATCTAATCTGGAATACCCCTGAAGCACTACCGGCAATGGTAGTGATTCTACTCGCATATGGAATTTTCATCACTTTCCGGCTGGGTTTTATCCAACTCACACAATTCAGGCATGGACTCAAAGTTGTTACCGGGTTTTACGACGATCCTGATGATGAAGGGGATATTAATCATTTTCAGGCTCTTTCAACCGCCCTTTCTGCAACTGTCGGAATCGGAAATATTGCCGGTGTTGCCCTTGCCATTCACTTTGGCGGCCCGGGTGCCCTGTTCTGGATGTGGATAACAGCCATTCTGGGGATGGCCATCAAGTATACGGAAGTTACCCTGGCACAAAAATATCGCAAGACTAATCCCGATGGCACTGTCTCAGGCGGGCCGATGTACTATATCGAGGAAGGCCTGGGGCCAAACTGGAAATGGCTTGCAGTCGCTTTCTCCATAGCAGCAGCCATCTGTGCCTTTTTAACAGGCAATGCCGTACAGGCCAATACGGTCGCCGATGTAATGAGCAGTGATTTTGACATCCCGGTTGCTTTAACCGGCTTTATCACGGCCAGCCTGGTGGCGGCTGTGATCCTGGGTGGAATTAAACGCATTGGTTATGTTACAGCCAGGCTGGTCCCCTTTATGGCCGTCCTGTATGTTTTGGGTGGCTTGATTATCCTGCTGATTCATTACGATCAGGTGTTGCCTTCGCTGTGGATCATCCTGAGTAATGCTTTTAACCCTCAGGCCGGGGTACTGGGGGTCGGCTCTGGAGCTTTCATTTTCACATTGAGCTATGGGGTCCAGCGCGGTCTCTTTTCCAATGAAGCCGGGCAGGGATCCGCTCCAATTGCTCACTCAGCAGCCAAAACCGATCAACCCGTCCGCGAAGGAGTGGTTGCCTTGCTGGAGCCGTTTATCGATACACTGATCGTTTGCTCCATCACAGGCCTTGTCATTGTTACAACGGGCGCCTGGGATATGCATCACCCGGCATCTGTGGATCCGACATCCGGGGTCATCAGCTATGTGATTGAAGAAGCCTCTGAGGATCCAACGGTGCTGGAATTTGAAGACGGTGTACCTGTCAACGGGGAGATGTTGCGTTTTAATATCCCCGTAGATACCATGTATGCCGATTCGGATCATACCACACCATTCACCGGTACGATTCAGGGAATCAATATCATGCCTGTTGCAGTAGATGCGGATGGTGAGCAATTGAACAGACTCTTTGGAGGGGTCGTTGAAAACGGAGCCCCGCTAACCTCCAGGGCATTCGAAATCGGACTGGATCCGCTGGTGCCCGGCGGCGGCTACCTGGTTACTTTTGCAGTGCTCTTGTTTGCGATTTCAACTTCCATCAGCTGGAGCTATTATGGTGACAGGGCCGCCCAATATTTGTTTGGATTTAAATCCATTTTCTGGTACCGAATTGCTTTTGTGGGCATGCACTTTTTCGGGGCTGTCGTAACGCTTACCACCATTTGGGCATTCGGGGATGTGATGCTGGGCTTGATGGCATTTTTCAACATCATTGCCCTGTTCGCACTCTCCGGAGTGGCAGTAAACATGACCAAAAAATACTTTGAGGACACAGAAGTATAGCCTTTGACAAACTCTGTATATGTCGAACTTTAAAAACGTGACCGTCATCGACCACCCCCTCATATCTCGGGATATGAGTATTGTGCGGGACAAAAATACCGGTACGATCGGGTTCAGAATGGCAATGTCCAGGATCGCAACCATCCTGGCCTACCATTGCCTCAAGGAGCTGCCCCTTAAAGAGACAACCATCGAAACCCCGATACAGCAAACCACCGGTTATGAACTCGACACCGAGGTGATTGTCGTACCTATTCTTCGGGCAGGATTAAGCCTGGTCGATGCAATCATCAACTACATTCCTGATGCAAAAGTAGGTCATCTGGGTATCTATAGAGACGAAAATACGCATGAACCCGTTGACTATTACTCCAACCTTCCTTCCGGCGTGGACCGGTCGCTGATACTGGTGGTCGATCCGATGTTGGCTACAGGAGGAAGTGCAGATGATGCAATCGGATTTTTGAAGAAAAAGGGAGCAAAACAATTGCGGTTTATCTCCCTGATATCTGCTCCGGAAGGCTTGGAGAAGGTTACAACAAATCATCCAGATGTACCGGTAATTACCGCTTCAATAGATGAAAAATTAAATGATGATGCATTTATCGTCCCAGGACTCGGTGACGCAGGAGACCGTTACTTCAGTACTGAGTAAACGCATGACTGTACTCCTGACTGCTATTTTTTTGTTCTACACGGCATGCGGTGAACTCTCTGATTACGACAGTGAAAGCATTCGTTCAGCCATGCACGACTCTCTTTTGGCCAGTACCGAAAGCTGGGATGTGAATATGACACTTCTTGAACAGGGCCATCGGCGAATTATGATCGAAGGCAGCTACGCCATATCCTACAATGATGACGAACGCAATGAGACTCGGGTCGACGGGCCGGTGTATGTCCAGATTTATGATTCTACAGGTGCAATGGAGTCGGAAGCCTGGAGTAAAAGAGCCATCTACCACGCCGAAGACCGTGAATTTGAACTCTTTGATTCGGTGCGGGTGGAGACAGTAAGAAACCGGCAACTCTTCAGCGACTACCTGAGGTGGGCCGAACGGACAGACCGGATTACATCCGATCGTTTTGTAACGATTATCACCCCAACAGACAGCATCTCGGGTAGTGGCTTTGACGGCAGAACGGATCTTACCGATTATGTAATTACAGATCTTTCCGGCAGGGTTATTGTCGATTAAAACATAATGATGACAATACTGAAACATACCCTTGCATTGCTACTATTCCTGACAGCCTTTGGATTGCTTCAGGATGTTATTGCCCAGGAGCGGATCAATATTTTGAGTGCCGACAGAGGTGAAGGCGGTTTCATCGATGGGGAACCTGTGAGAAAGCTGATCGGAAATGTAAAACTGACCACAGACAATATGATCATGGACGCCGACAGCGTCTATCAGTTTGAAAACCTGTATATGATTCATGCGTTCAATATTCAAATTGAAACTGAAAACGACATTATCTGGGCAGATACCCTCTTTCATAATACCCGGACAGATTACAGCCGGTTCAGGGGACGTGTAATTATGCTTTCAGAAAAGAATACCCTATTTAGTGAAGCCCTGGATTACGACCGCATTCTCGATGTGGCGTTGTTTAACCGGCCTGTCAGGTTTGAAGACGAATCGGGTGTGCTGATTGCAGAAGACGGCTACTATTTTCAAAACACGGATATCGCCTTCTTCCGCGGGAATGTACAGCTTGCCGATTCCCTGCAATACCTGGAAGCCGACTCGCTTTTCATGAACCGGGGATCGGAATTTTACAGGCTTTTCAACAATGTTTATGCCGAAGACCGTGAAGAAAATGTGACCTTTACCGGCGATTTCCTTGAAGCCGATTCTACCGGATACAGGCTGCTTCAGGGAAATGCCTGGATGATGCAGGTCAATGAAGCAGGCACTGATACATCACACCTGAATGCCGGAATTATTCATGTAACCGAAACTGATACAGCCAACTTCATCGATGCCTATCAGGATGTGAGTATCTGGTCCAAGTCATTCGCTGCAATTGCAGATACCTCCCATTACAGAAGTGATACGGAAGAGTTCCGGCTGATATCCAATCCGGTGACCTGGCAGGGACGCATACAACTGACCGGGCCCTACATCAAAGCCCTGCTGGAGGATGATCAAATCAAGTACCTGACTTCCTACACCCGCCCGATTGCCGTACAGGAGGATAGTCTTACCGGGCGTTTTAACCAGTTGAGGGGTGATACACTGGAAGCATTTTTTAATACCGGAGAAATTCAGAAGATTACGGTCTTTGATAACAGTGAGGTCATATTCCATCTCAAAGATGATGATGATCAACCCGACGGCCTGATTGAAATGATTGCAGCCGGGGCAACAACCATTGAATTTTTCGAGGGGGAATTGGATTCCGTTTATGCTTACCGAAATATCGACGGGTCTCATTTGCCGGAAAACCCGGAAAACATTGACCGGCAATTAAACGATTTTCGATGGGATCCGGAGATGAAACCGGAAAGGCCGGATATTGGGAAACCGCGTCTGCCGGCAATCACATTGGAAAGGCCCTTCGACCTGCCCGACCGATACATTCGCTACATGCTCCAAAACGAGCTGATTCCGTAATTTACCGGCCACCAGGCTCAAGG
>SKRC01000130.1 GCA_007118695.1 Balneolaceae bacterium
ATTCGTGGTGTTCAAGAATGGTCTGGCCGCATTTTTATGAAATCATTCGTTGTTCAGATTTTTATGTAAACCGTCTACAAGATTAAGCACCAGGGGGCAGACCTATGACTACAACTTCACTGTTAAAAATAAAGCTTGATGTCTCTCCGAAAACAGCTGAATATTTCAGGCTGCAGGAACAATGGGAGAATGAAGGAGGTGCCATTACAGTCAATTCTGATGTAAGGCTGGCACTCAACATCCCCCTGCAACCCGGAGATCATTTCAAAGTCGTGGATGGAAATATCCAATTTGAGGATGGTAATTGTTATTATCTTGCTGAAATTGAAAAACTGTAGGCTCAGTTTATGCTGGCCTCTTAAAGTAAGGTACGAAAAATCAAGGCCTCACAGAGTATAGTATCATCTCATAAATATAACTCGTGCTCTCCTTGGTATTTACCTTGCTGAATCATTTAGCCAATTGTACTGGTGTTGCTATGTAGGTCGATACCCATGTATGCTGTTTGTGTATCTTTCATAAGAGGTCTCCTATAGGTTTGGTCAAAGTGTAAGGAACTTTCATGTACCAAATTAAGGGCGACCTCTTTATTTATAATACCTTTGTGGCCAATGGTAAAAAGGTCTCAATTTTTATAGTATAAAAATGGCCCGGTTAACTCTGGAATGAACAATATGTACGCTCCAGGTGACCAAATACTCACTGGATATCAGTTCATTAGTGGAATACAGGCTGCCAGCGCGCCGCCAAAACATATCGCGCAAGTATCAATGCCAGAAGCACCGCTGCCACGAAAGACCAGTGAATCGACAGCAGTGCATAGATCCCTGAAAGACCGACAACCGCAAAGTATAAGACAACCCCCGTAATGGAGAATATTGACGGATCTTTTTTGCCGGGCTCATCCGGACGGTTTCGCCGGCTGAACCGGGTCCAGTACAGTACGAAATAGAAGAACCCGAGGGTGCTCCCGATGACGATTGCAACAATGTAGTACAAGAGATCCATATAATTACCTGTCACTGACAATTGATAACTGTTTACTGATCACTGTTTACTGATAACTGATACACTGTAATACTGTAACACTGTTACACTGTTATCTTCATTTCTTTCTGTTTCAATAATTCAGCCTCTGCGACTTTTTGAATCACGCCGATTACACTATCGGGTACCACTGATATGGAATCAATGCCACACTCGACCAGGAACCGCGCATACTCCGGATCATCGCTCGGGGCCTGCCCGCAAAACCCGATCTTGATGCCGGCTTTATGGGCTCGCTGTATCACTTCCCGGATAGCTGTTTTCACGGCCTGATCATTCTCATCAAACAGGTGTGCCATATCACCGGAATCCCGGTCGACTCCCAGGATCAACTGCGTCAAGTCGTTGGAACCGATAGAGAATCCATCAAAAAATGCAGCAAACTTTTCGGCCAGAATATAGTTCGACGGGATCTCGCACATCATGTAAATCTGCAGGCCATTTTCACCTCTTACCAGGCCGTTCTCAGCCAATACATTCAGTACTTTCCCGGCTTCATCCAGTGTGCGGCAAAACGGAATCATCACGATCACATTATCCAGACCGATCTCCTCGCGCACTTTTTTCAGCGCCCTGCATTCCATGGCAAATCCTTCCCGGTATCCTTCACTGTAATATCTTGATGCCCCCCTCCAGCCGAGCATCGGGTTCTCCTCTTTCGGTTCGAATTGGGTACCCCCGATAAGGCCGGCATATTCATTGGTTTTAAAATCACTGGTCCGGACAATCACCGGATCCGGATACCTCGAGGCAGCAATTTTGGAGATGCCGCTGGCCAACCGTTCGATGAAGTATTCTTTATAATCGGGATAGCCCCTGGTCAGTTTGCGTATTTTCCGGTAAACCTCTTCATCCTCAATGCTCTCGGGATGCACCAGGGCCATGGGGTGAATTTTTATATGATTGCTGATGATAAATTCCATCCGCGCCAGCCCTACCCCCTTTACCGGCAGCCGCCACCACTTGAAGGCTGATTCGGGAGTGGCCAGGTTCAGCATGATATCTGTTTCAAGCTCCGGTATTTCACCGAGATCGGTTTCCTCAACGATGAACTCGAGAAGCCCATCATAGACTTTTCCTTCATCTCCTTCGGCACTCGAAATTGTGATTTCCTTGCCATCATGCAGTTCCCTGGTCGCAACTTTCGTCCCGACAATTGCCGGAATGCCAAGTTCACGGCTGACGATGGCAGCATGGCAGGTACGCCCGCCGAAGTTGGTTACGATTCCGGCGGCATTTCTCAGTGCCGGCACCCAGTCGGGCTCCGTCATCTCGGTCACAAGAATTGTCTCGGAGTCTATTCCCCTCAAATTAGTTGTATCGTGTACCAGTTTTACCTTGCCGCTTACAATTGTACTGCCAATACTCAAGCCGGTCAGCAGTGGTTTTGGGGAGTCTTCAACCAGCTTGTAGGATTTGAATACCCCGTTTGCCTGCTGTGAATGCACCGTTTCCGGCCGGGCCTGAACGATAAACAGTTGCCCGCTCTGATCATCCTTGACCCATTCGATATCCATCGGTTTCTCGTAATGGTTTTCAATAACCACACCCCACCTGGCCAGCTGCAGGATTTCATCATCATTCAAAACATACGTCTGCCGCTCGATAATGCTTGTGGGCACATTCCGGGTCTGGGTTCCTTCACTGGAGGCATAAACCATTTTCAACTCTTTCGAACCCAATACTTTCTCCAGGATCGGCCTGTATTTGTCAATCTCCAGGTGAGGCTTGAAGACATAATACTGATCCGGGTTCACGGTACCTTTCACTACATTTTCGCCCAGTCCCCAGGCTCCATTAATGATCACGGAATTTGGAAAGCCCGTATCCGTATCAACGGTAAACATCACTCCTGAACAGCTCTTATCGGCCCGTATCATTTTCTGGACACCTACTGACAGGGCCACCTTCATATGGTCGAACCCTTTCTTTTCCCTGTAGGCAATCGCCCGGTTCGTAAACAGGGATGCGAAACAGTTTTTGCAGGCTTTTAACAACTCATCTTCCCCCCTGATGTTCAAATAGGTCTCCTGCTGGCCGGCAAAACTGGCGTGGGGCAGATCTTCCGCCGTTGCGCTGCTTCGAACCGCAACGTCAACATTTTGCATGTCATAAAGTTCACACAAATTTACATACGCCTCACGGATGCCTTCAGCCAGCGACGTCGGAAATGTGCTTTTTATGATTAATTCACGGATCGCATGGCCGGCCGTTTCGAGATCGGCCGAACCCTGTTCATATTCACCCAGATGTTTCCGGATCGGTTCCTCCAGCCGGTTATCTTTGATGAAATTTCGGAATGCATATGCTGTTGTTGCAAAGCCGTCCGGAATCCGGACTCCGCGGCCGGAGAGATTCCGCAGCATTTCACCGAGTGAAGCGTTTTTGCCCCCAACTTTGGGTACATCTCCAATACCCATCTCCGAAAACCAGATGATAAAGGGAGATTCATTTTTGTTCATAGCGGTAGAGTGATTTATTTATACCTGAAACCTGTGCATTTTTTTGATTACTGAAAATCAGTTTTATTTACCTGACATTATCAAACCATCTTTATCGTATTGTATAGCCTCCGTCAACCAGAAGGGTATGGCCAGTGACAAATGATGCTTCCTCCGAGGCCAGCCAGACAATGGCATCGGCTACTTCACGCGGTTTACCGAGCCGGCCAATCGGATGGAGGTCAACAATCGACTGTTTTAGCTGCTCATCCGTTGTGATGCCGGCCTTTTCCAGCATCGGAGTTTCGATGAACGCCGGGGCAATCACATTGACCCGCAACCCGCGCGCTGAATATTCCAGGGCGGCTGCCTTGGAAAGCCCGATCAGGCCATGCTTGGCTGCCACGTAAGCCGGTGCATTCGCAAAACCGACCACACCGAGAATAGACGAGATATTGATAATCGACCCGCCTCCATGGGCGAGCATTGCCGGAATCTGGTGCTTCATACAGAGCCATTGTCCGCGAAGATTGATATCCATCACCCAGTCCCATTCCTCTATGGTATAATCCGCTGTTGCCTTCATCTCCCCGCCAACCCCGGCGTTGTTACACGCCACATCCAGGCGGCCATATTTCTCGACAACACGGTTCACCAGGTTCTGCACCTCCCCCGGATCGGAGACATCCGTGACAACAGCCATAACATCGACATCCCGGTTGCCGCTCGTCTCATCAATTTCAAATGACTCACCTTTGCCGGGGCCGCTGCCAGTCAAAGCCAGCTCCTTTTGGGCTGATACCATTGCGGCTTTTTGTTTTTCCTTGATCATTCTGGCCGTTTCATGCAAGCCCTCTTTATCGAGGTCGCTGACCACAACGGTGGCTCCTTTTTCGGCAAAAGCGATGGCGGCATCTCTTCCGATACCGGATGCCGCTCCGGTGACGAGGACTATTTTATTTGTAAACATGATGATTCTTTTGATTTGATTTCAGATTCAGAAAAAAATTAATATTGGCCCGGCACTCTCAATGCCGGGCCAATCAACATTACTGTGTCTCAATTAATATTCACTTCTTTCGGCTTGCTTACTTCGGCTTTGGGTATGTGTACTTTCAATACTCCCTCTTTGAAGTCTGCCTTGATGTCATCCTCCTTGATGGATTCGGGAAGAGTAAACGACCGGTAGAAACTCCCTTTAAACCGTTCTCGGCGGATGTAATCTTTCTTCTCCTGCTTTTCTTCCTTTTGGCTCTCTCCGGTTACGGTTAACCGGCCATCCTGGAAGTTCACTTTGATGTCTTTTTTGTCAATGCCGGGCAGATCCATAACAACCAGGTATTCTTTTTCGTCTTCAGAGATATCTGAAGTTGGCGTCCAGGTATCCATCAAATTGCCTCCGTTTTCACGGGTCCATGAGAATGGAATCATATCATCAAAGAAATGCTCCATTTCTCTTCTCAGGTTACGGATCGATGTTGGTTCCAAAGGTCTCTTCATTATTTTCATAGGTAATCCTCTTATCGTTTTATATCGTTGTTACTGACAGTGACAGAGCGGCCACTCTGCTTCATCTGTATTCAATGATACAATACAACCGGGTACGGTTATGCAGGACCTTCCTTAAATTGTTTGTAGTGATTTCGATACAGGATGTATAAGGGAAAACCTTACAAGACAGTGGGGCAGGGGGCAGTGGCAGAATGTTGACTACCAACTGTCTCATCGAAAAGGAACACCCCTCAAATTAAAGAGCTGAACGCTCTTTAATTTTCTCCCCTTGAGGGGAGATGGATGTAATGCGTCCA
>SKRC01000011.1 GCA_007118695.1 Balneolaceae bacterium
GCCGTTTCATTTGATTTGACAATGGTAACAAATAATACAAGTCACTTTAGCCGGCTTACTGATATAAAGCTGGAAGATTGGACGGTTACTCTTTAATTACGTATTGGCTCCATAACCCGTTTCAAGCGGACTGGAAACAGTGGGTTGCTTGTGGTACATTGCCAAGCCAGCCGCTTAAACGCCGCACCGGCCGTTATGCCTCCTCTTCTCACAATAAAATAGCACTTGACTAAGTTAACATTATTGTTAACATTTGTTCTGTGAGAGAAATCAAGTTCTATAAAACTGCATCAGGCAAAGTTCCGGTCAAAGAGTTTTTAAATTCTTTGAGTTCGAAGCATGCCCAAAAGGTTGCCTGGGTTCTTGAATTGGTTGAAAGACTGGATCAGATTCCGGTTCAATATTTTAAGAAATTGAAAAGCACAGATGATATCTGGGAAGTGCGAGCCAGAATTGGATCCAACAGTTTTCGATTGTTGGGTTTTATAGATAATGATGAGTTTGTCATTCTCACCAACGGGTTTGCCAAAAAATCACAGAAAACACCGAAAAAGGAAATTAAATTGGCAGAACAGCGCAAAGCTGATTATCTGTCTCGAAAAGGAGGTATACAATGAGTGATCTTCAAGCATATATCAGTGACAGAAAAAAACGCGACCCTGAATTTGCCGAAGGATATGATGAAGGATTCAGAAGTTTTAGAATAGGTGTTCTTCTTAAGCAAGCCCGCGAGGAAGCAGGCCTGACTCAGGATGAACTCGCCAAACAATTAAACACGAAAAAAACAGCCATTTCACGAATTGAGAACCATGCCGAAGATATAAGGCTTTCAACTTTGGAGAAGTATGCCCGGGCATTTGGGAAGAAGCTCAGAGTTGAACTCGTAGAGTGAGGCAGGCATAATCGAGTAGGCGGCTCCGCCCAAGATTGAGCGGAGTGCGCCTCTCGCACCACCGTACGTACGGATCGCGTATACGGCGGTTCACCAACCGTCACCTCAACCGCTCTTTTCACCGGCTGAAACTATCCCTTACTTTCATACCGGGCTATAGTGCTGCTGGAAATCTATCCTTGGCGAGCCCGAACTCTGGCCTCCATCGGATGCCTGGTAACCTTCGGTCCTTCATCCCGACCAGCCAGTCGGAACTACTATGACGTCGGCTGACTTCCCCCACCACAGGCGTGGGATCTCCCCGGGTAAGAGTGCCTTCTTTCCTCCGATGCCTGCCGTATCTACTTCATGAACATTCACCTTTCGGTGTTTAGGACATCATCCCGAATGCCTTCGGGACTCATCCAGTTCATTAAGCCTCTTATACGGTTCTCCCGAGTGGTCGGGATACCGGACTTTGCAGTCTCGCTTCCTTCAGACTTTCGGTTACCCGAAACGCCCTTGTCCCGCCTGGCGGGACTAATGGTTCAGGACGTCACCCCTGCCCATAAGGGACTTTCACCCTCAAGATAAATGGCTTACATTCGTGTAAGCCAAAGGCACCCATGCCGGGCTTACACAACCATTTCTCCTCGGATTTGGTCAGCTACTGAATGAACTCAGCACCTTTTCCTCTTATAATAATTGTTTGTTTTCCCCACTTTAATTGCACCAAAGGCCAAGCCGGTTAAATGGCAGGCGGTTATGTACCTATACAATTTAGGTAGTTATGCACAAATATTTATTATTCTTAGTTGTACTTTGGTTATCAATCATCAGTTGTTTTACGGATTGTCAAGTTGAATAGTATGATTTTAACCGGGATACACCGGTTTGGCTGAAAGCAAAAATTGAGAGCATGTATACCGATCTCCATTATGGAGGATTCAGTAGTCTATCGATATGAATTGCACGGGAATTTCGTCTATCATATTCAGATACCAATCAGTTCTTGTTCCTACTGCGACTTGTTTGATAATCCAGGCTATCAGCTCGATCATACTCATGAAGAAATTATTGCAGATTTTATTCAGAACAGATACAATGAATTTGTGGTATGGGCGTGGAAAGAAGTACGGAATGCTATTCATAAAGCAACGTCACCTAATAAACCGATTATAGGATGAATGCCAATTCTAAAGCATCAAGTCTTACTTTCCCCCGGTTTTGGCTATTTCAAAGTTATTAAGATTGCCAGCGGGAATGTAAAGATTCAAAACCATTCGGCAGATTGCTGCTGGATTTAGCAAACTTAAAACCGAGTTGTATCATTACCAAATGAAAGAAAGAACGAAGGTGAAAATACACAACAAACGTTTTCTTGCTCATATGTTTTAGGCAATATGTGTATCCCATGTATACATGTAGCTTTTTTATAACTCCTCTTGCGGATATTTGGTAATTGGTTATATTTATTGAATTCATTTAATCCAACCCTTTTCGTATGAGCACACCTAAAATTCCGACTACCTATACCCATAAATTGCATCCTGAGAAAACGTTCGATATCGACTCCATGATCGACGGAGGACTGGAGACCAAGTTATCAGGAGGGTTTGACGCAAATCATTCAGGCAGCCTGGAGACCAAAATGAGTGGTTCCCTGGAAACAGATAATGTGTTAACGCTAAAGGGAGACCCCAAACACCCTGTGAGTACTGACAGTAAAGTAGAGATTCTGAACCTGCCGCGTTTCACTTTACAGGATATTAAGGACATGATGAAAACAAGGGTGAGGATTCCCAACTATTCGAATGTCTGTTTTAAAATGATGGGTGTAGAATTGTTCAGCGTTTGTATGAGCGGAGAGGGACAGGTGATTACAGAGCCCTATGTGCCTAATGCTGCGGAACGTTGCGAAGATGAGTGCTGCCAGCCGGATACCCGGCCATTCCCTGGAGACAGAATTGATGAGAAAGGCAAATAAAACCGACAGATTGATGTAAAACATAACATACAGGATCATGATTACCGTAACCTCTGAAGCTGCTCATGATAAACTCAATATAGTTGATAAAGAGATTATACTAAACGGCCCTCCGTCTGATCTTCAGGGACATATACTGTTTGAAAACAAACATGAGGAGATACTCCGGATAAAAAGCCTCTCCATTGTCGATAAGAACAAAAAGCAGATTCCAGACAGAGGCAGAAGCTCACTCAGACTGTCCTGCCGGATTCATCCCGGTGAACAAAAACTGCAAACCGTAAGCCACGAACTTCCCGCGACGACACCACCCGGAACTTATGATAGTTTTTTGATGATGGGGAAAAAGTTGCTTAAGATTAAAATGGTAGTACAGCCGACGATTGACATCCATCTTCAACCCACTCATTTTACTTTACAGGACAGTGCTCCGGGGAAAAAGCACACGGCTGTTCTGACACTCACAAATATCGGAAATTTGCCGTTTCAGATCCCCGATTTAAAACATGCCGGATCTCTGGACATGGATATGTATTGCAGGGCATTTGGATTTGGATTCAGAAAAAATGGGTCTGAGGGATTGATGCAAACACTGGATGAAGTTACAGAGAACATTAAAGAGAATTTGGCTGACTGGGCGGATCTTTCCATCGATGAATACGGGAAGATAGTTGAACCCGGGGAGAGCTCAATTCTGACGCTGCATATAGAAAACCCGCGTAATTCCGATCCGAAAAGAGATTACGCCATAGATCTCCGGTTCTGGGATAAAGAGATCTCCTTTGTTATTAAATCTCATGTTGAAAAAAAGAAAAAAGGCACGCAATGAAAAATAGAAGTGATATTTCCGATCTTCAGCAAACCATCATGGACAGTTACAAGAGAATGGCTGATCTATCGCTTGAAACCATGAAACCATTTTTGGAGGGGATGGTTGAAAATATTTCCTCCGTCAATCAATCCATTGCGGAGACAGGAATTCCCAGCCTGACTCTTCCTGTCTTCAATCCCAAAAGCAGTACATGCTGTCCGCCGGAGACGGAATGTCCGCCTCATTGTATTGCCTATATCACCAGGCATGCCATGGCAGGTGAAAGAATTGTCGTTCCTTTTCTGGTACGTAACAGGTGTTCATCCGAAAAAACATACAGGATTGGCATACGGGAGTTGAAAGATGAGGACGGAAACATGGCACCGTCACAGCCGTCTTTGAATAAACAATCGGTAACACTGGCCCCCGGGAGCGGTGAACGTGTTGATATGGATGTTGACCTTAAATCCTTTAAGGCTGGAAGCATTTATTCCACCGAAATTGTACTTCGGGAAAAAGATATCAACCAAAATATCTGTTTTAAGCTGGTTGTGAAGGGAAGTTCTGAGATAGAGGAAGTCTCTCCTTACGATGAAAAAAAATACAAGCTGAAATGGCTGGACTGGAGATCCCACTATTACTGTGAGCCCCCAATCAGAAAAACACCGAAAGCTCGGGATTCAGGTCCGGAGCAGTAAACCAATTAAAGTGAAATAAAATAAAATGAGTACAAAAAAGAGTGATATCGCTAATGATTTGCAAGGTCTCTTAAAAAGAACCATTGAAATCAATACCCGCTATTTTAAAGAGGGAAGTGAGCTTGTAAGAGAAATCACCCAGACAACAACTGGAACGGATAAAAAAATAAACTTTGTTCAGCCTGATATAGTGGCAAGGGCTATTACGGCATTTGCCAGGCTGAATCTGGAGCACTATCAGAACGTTTTGGACCTGGGGCTCAAACTCACCCGGCAGGCCGTTTCGGATCCCCGTGATCAGGATTTTGAGGCGGAGCCGATGAAACCGGCATTTGAATTATCAGGGACTGTGACTCCCGGCGGGAAAATCAAAATGGATTTTTTGCTTGACAACACTATGAATGAACAGGTAAAATGTCAGTTTAAAAACACGGCCTTTACCCTAGATTCCGATCCGAGTGTGAGCTATGAATTTCATACGGAGTTTTCGCCCCAATCATTTCTGCTCGCTCCGGGGGAATCACAAAAGATAACCATTGAAACCAGCGTTGAATCCGCGGTCAAGCCGGGGAATTATACCAGCCGTGTAGAAGTCCTGGGATTTGAACCGCTGTTTTTCCTGATCAGACTGAACATACCCGAAAATCCAACTAAAAAATCCGGGAATGACAAGAAGAAAGGAACGAAATAAGAATCATAAAGGGGACAACACGAGTACACTGGCCGATGAACTCCTGGATGCGATTGATAGTGAAAAGATCCTATCCAATGCCCATGATATTATCAGTTCGGCGGTCAATGTACTGGAGGAAGAAATTGCCGCCGGAATTCTGGCTGCCAAAAAAATTGAAAAGGACGTTATTGATGTAGACGATATCAGGCACGATCCAGACGATTTGATGAACCGCATCCGGAGA
>SKRC01000093.1 GCA_007118695.1 Balneolaceae bacterium
AGAAAAAAACCTCCGAGGGCCCCTCGAAAAAAATGCTGCAAACCTTCTTTAGCGCATGCGCCCATACCGGCCAACCCATCATGGCCACGATGGGTTCGACGGGCGTGCCAACGACCCAGGCCACCAGGAAACTGATTGCCGGGACTGCTCAGATTATCAAGGGCAAGGCCCTGCTGGTCGCCGACAAGGAGCATTACACCCAGGAGCTGCTGAGCGTTGCGGCCCGGCATGAGCGCTTTGAACTGCTCGTGCCGGCCTTGCAAACCACCCGGCTCAAAACCCTGATGCACACCCTGACCTATCGGCGACTGTGGGCCGGGTTTGCCATTGCCGAGACCTCTTTCTGCTTCACCGGCTCGGATACCCCTTTCCGGCTGATCGCCCAGCGCACAGGCGAGGCGGCCGGCAACTATGAGTATACCGCGTTTGTGACCACCTCCGCCGCCGACGCCACCGAGCTTATTACCCGCAACTACGACCGGCGATGGAGTATTGAAAACTTCTTTAATTTTGAAAACAAAATGGGGCTGAACAGGGCCTCTACGTTAAACCTGAACATCCGGTACGGCAAACTGGCCCTGGACATGATGGGGCAGGCGGCCACCTACGGGCTGCGCAGCAAGCTAAAAGGCCCCTACCAAACATGGAACGCCGAACATCTCGGCCGGGAGGTGTTGGCCTGGGCCGATGGAGATATCCGGGTCAAAGATGACACGATCGTAGTGACCTTCTACGGGACCCCCGATCACCTGGACCCAAGCCACTACACGAACCTGCCCGGCATTCTCCAGGCAGAAGGCATCGACCCACGCATTCCGTGGCTGTACAATTTTAAGTTGGATTTTCGATTTAAATAGTAGTTTTTGTAAGATAAACTACACAAAGAAAATCCTTGAAGGATCGGGATTTCACTTCGTGGGGGAAAGATGAGCGCTTCGCGTACAAAAAATGGCCACTTCGTGGGGAAAAAATGTGCGCTCCGCTCAACTTGTATCCTGTATCTTGTAATATAGCATCCGATCATGCATTCGGAATCAAGTCCGGATATCACTCCGTAACCACGAAACAACTTAAAGCATCAACTCCGTATCCACGAACGCTTCATGCCGGTCCAGGCCCCCGTTCTTCGACAGCTCCCGGATCGCCTTTACGATCCGTTCGGAGGCTTTGCCGTCCCATTTTTCGGGGACGCTGCCTGATTTCCAATTGCCCTTCATCAGCCGGGCCAGCGCCGGTTTGACCGCTTCCGGGTTTGTGCCGATCAGCTCGTTGGTTCCCTGGGTCACCGTTTCAGGCCGTTCGGTGTTATCGCGCAAAGTCAGGCACGGCACCCCGAGCACGGTCGTCTCCTCGGTGATGCCGCCGGAATCGGTGATCACCGCCCGGGCGTTTTTGACCAGGTAGATGAATTCCAGGTAGCCCAGCGGATCGGTATAGATCAGGTTGTCGAAGGCGATGCCCAGCTCATCCAGAATCTTTTTGGTGCGCGGATGCACCGGGAAAATAATCTTCTCACCTTCCGTTCCGGCCGCGATGTTATCAACCAGTTCCCTGAGTTTTTTCTGCTCATCCACATTGGCCGGCCGGTGCAGGGTCATCACAAAATAGCTGCCCGCCTGAAGGCCCAGATCATCAAAAACAGCCGGCTTCCGGAGTTTTTCCAGGTTGGCCAGCAGCGTATCGATCATCGTATTGCCCACAAAAAAGATCCGCTCCTCGCCCACCCCTTCCCGGCGCAGGTTGGCATTGGCCACATCCGATGTGGTGAAAAAGAAATCGGTGATGCTGTCGGTGGCCACCCGGTTGATCTCTTCCGGCATCGTCCAGTCTCGCGAGCGGATACCTCCTTCCACATGCGCCACCTTCACGCCCATCTTCTTGGCGGTGATCGAGCAGGCCATGGTCGAGGTTACATCCCCGACAACAATACACAGGTCCGATTTGCGCCCGGCAAGCACCTCTTCGTACCGGGTCATGATCCGCCCTGTCTGCTCCGACTGCGTGCCCGAACCCGACTCCAGGTTCATGTGCGGCTCCGGGATGCCGAGCTGCTCGAAAAACGCCCCGCTCATGTTGCGGTCGTAGTGCTGGCCGGTATGGATCAGCCGGTACTCCAGGTAGCGGCCGCTCCCCTTCTTTTCCCCTGATTCGCTGTTGGCCCGTTCAATTTCCCTGATAATCGGGGCGATTTTCATAAAATTCGGCCGTGCTCCTGCGATGATATCAATTAACATGTCTCTGTCTATTCTTTATGATGGTTAACTATTCGAGTTATGTCTGTCCCGGGCGGAGTTCGTTTCGCTTACCTTTTCCCTGCAATATGCCATTTTGACGGCGACAGCGTTCAGGGCCAATCGATTGCCGCGAATGCAAGATAGCGCTTCATCCGGGTTGAGCGTTGGTGCAATACACCTGCTTATTCCGGCACAAGAAAATACCATTTGTTTGAATGCATGGAAAGAACATTAGAACAATTGAACATTAGAGCAATAGAACATTAGAACATTGGAACATTAGAGCAATAGAACATTAGAACATTGGAACATTGGAACATTAGAGCAATAGAACATAAGAACAGAAGATCAGTAGAACGGTTTGGTGAATGAGGGGCGGACTTACATGCTTGAAGTTCAGCCAAAAACGTAAAACTGTCCGGTCTGCCTGCCCTTTCGGGGATTCGTCTTCTTGCACCTCGATTGACACTGCAAGTAGCCCTGTCTATCCTCCCGCTCCGGGCTTGTCCAACACAGATTTGGAACTCGGCAAGCATCGTTTCATACCGTAACTTGTTATGTGGCGATTTTTTTATGAGTCAATGACATCCAATGGTTTGGCAGATCGCTCCGGAAACGAACGAAGGATCTGCTTATCCATGGTTATCAGTTTGGCATCCAGGTCTTCTGCAAGACTGACGAATTCACTGTCGTAGGAAGAACAATCAGATTTATCTGCCAGGTTATAAACTTGAATCGAGTTTACATGAAACTCTCGTTCTTTCAACTGATTCTCTGCTTTTTCAGTTATTTGTATAGCTTCCGGCAGATCAATAAGCTTCTTCCTCATGTATAGAATGACAACGTTTCTGAATTCACTTTTCCACAAAACAGGAGCAACCCAATCCGGGTCCCATTGAAATAGCTGTTCACAAAGTTCGGTATGTTCTGATGGCAACCAAAAGTGTGCAATGATATTGGTATCAACAACGATCATGGCCTGCCCTGATCAATGGCGTCCTGGATCTCTTCTGCAGACAAGCTGCCCCTGACTTTTTTTCTCATCATCCGGGCTTGCCGAAGAATTTCATCAGGAGAAACCCGCTTTGGCTCGACGTACCGTTCCAGACAGGCAATTATTTCACTGTTCATGCTGCGATGATGGGCTTCTGCCTGCTGCTTTAATTTATTGTAAATAGGCTCTGGGATGTTTTTGACTGTTATACTCGGCATGGCTTTAAGTTTCGTTATGGTGTAAATATGAAACTAATACAGCAGAAGAAATATTGCAAGGGGAATAGCCACATAGGGATAATTGATCAATTGCATGTTCTGGATTCTTTGATGGTCTCAATCAATTGTTCAACTCCTCTTTCGCCCAAATACGTTGACATTTTACCCCTCGTTGTCTATATATAAACAAAACAGAATAGAACAGCCATGTCTTCAGAAACACTTTCCAAACTGTCTACGTACGATGACTACCGGAATCTTCCGGACGATAGCAATCAATATCAAATCCTTGGGGGAGAACTGCACATGACACCGGCGCCAAGTCCTTATCACCAGGAAATTTCCCTGAATATTGCATCCATTTTGCGCAATTATGCCCTCCAGCATAAAATGGGGAAGGTTCTTTGTGCCCCCGTTGATGTGATTCTGTCCATGACGGATGTCGTCCAGCCGGATATCGTATTTGTGGCCGGGGAACGACTGAATATCATCACGGAAAAGAACATCGTCGAGGCGCCTGACCTAATCGTCGAAATCCTCTCCGAACACACCGAATCCATCGACCGGAACAAGAAAAAAAAGCTGTATGAACGCTTCGGCGTCCGGGAATACTGGCTGGTGGATCCGGCAAACAGGCAAATCGATCAGTTTGTTCTCCAGGAACGGGCGTTTGCCCTGAAATCCTCTGCCGGAACGGATCAAACCCTCTCATCTGCCATACTGGACGGGTGCACCATCCCGGTCGATGACATTTTTCCCAGCAAATAATTCGACTTTCAACATTGTTTCAGCCCGGCGGGCGAGCCCGGCATTTTGAATTCAACATTCAGAATTCAGAATTCGTTATTCCCTTATTCCCTTATTCCCTTATTCCCTTATGCACTGTTTACTGTTTACTGTTTACTGTACCTTGAAAAAAAATCAGACAAATTCACCAAATTCCGCATGCGATCAAGGCCCAGATTTTGTATCATAAAGATGAATGAAAGGAGATGGTTTCACAGACTGGTTTTGATGCAATTTCAACCCCGGCTCCGGGCAATTTTTAGGTGCTGTTTCCACTCTGACTAACAATAAAATATCGATCTAATTTAGCGCACTAACCCGTACTGATGACCGACAAATCCGGCTCCAACTACAAGAAAAACAACGCCAAAGAATCCTACGACATTCTCGAAGGCCAGGGACGGATCCCCCCGCAGGCAGTCGAGGTGGAGGAAGCCGTTCTCGGGTCCATGCTCATCGAACACGAAGCGGCGACGATCGCCCTGCAGATGCTGCGGCCGGAGGATTTTTACAAGCCGGCCCACCGCATGATTTTCGAGACCATTTACGAACTCTACGAACGCGACAACCCGCTCGATCTGCTCACGGTCGAAAATGAGCTGCGCGACAAAAATCAGCTCGACCAGGTCGGAGGAAGCAGCTACTTGTCTGACCTGACGCGCTCGGTCAGCTCGGCGGCCAACATTGACTATCACTCCCAGATCATCGCCGAAAAGGCGATCAAACGCAACCTGATCCTGGGCTGCACCGACATCATCAAAAACGCCTACGACACCACCTCCGATGCGTATGATGTGCTCGACAGCGCCGAACAGCGCATCTTCGACTTGTCGAACACCAAATCGCGCGCCAATGCACAAGCCATCGGCGATGTGCTCAAAGACACCCTGCAATACCTGGAAGATATTCGTGGCAAACCCTCCGGACTCACCGGCGTGCCGACCGGCCTGGATGTGGATAATCTCACCGCCGGATTTCAGCCGGGCGACCTGATCATCGTCGCCGCGCGTCCGTC
>SKRC01000091.1 GCA_007118695.1 Balneolaceae bacterium
AGAGGCCAGCAATCATTTTGATCTCACCGGCGGAAATGTGAGAACAAAAAAATCACGGCTGACCAAACAACTCCACAAGCTTTACAAGCAGAAGACAAAAAAAGCAAATCAGATATAATCGATCTTAATACCGGACAGGACAATCAAAAGAACTTGAATCCCTCAATGGGTTCATGCACTACAGACAAAAAAAATAATGATTACCCCATAACACAGCAAAAGAGAATTATTTCTTCTACAGACGGCAACCCTGCCCCATAAGCACGAAGCGAAAACCGGAAAACCAAATAACAATTTGGACTGACTAACCTCCCCGGTTTTCGCTTTTTTTATTCCCTGAATAAATATTGAAAATAGACATTAAAATTTTTAAGGGGATATCTTTCTTTGGGAAAAAAATACCTGCTCCAACCATCAACTCATGCCGGTTTTCATAACAATTTCAACCCTAGTATAAAACCGCCTGATTGATAAACAAATAGAGACTCAATTGATTAATAAAAGCTGATGAAGATGGCAAGCCTGCGAACTCCCGGTTACAATGAAAAAGTAGAAATAAAATTTAATGAATTTCAGGATTCGCATGTATTTGTAGTAAATTTAGCAGGTTTTGGTTGCCAAAACCTCTTCCCAATCAGTCATTTGAATTCAGGCTTTTATATATTAGTTTGTATACGCTTTAATTATGCATTCAGAACGGCTATTACACCTTATTTCTCCAGAAATTTTTTAGCTCAAAAATAATCCGAAAATAATAGAACTAAAGAGCTCTGAATTCAGTTAACAAAACGGAGATGGATTAACAAATTTTTAAATGATATGGATATCTAACTGATAATTTTAACTATACTTCTGTTACCTTATGAACTCAAAAGACCAAGAATACGGCCGCGATCCTGTTGCCGTCAGAGAAAGTGATCATTATCAAAAAGAGTACATTCAGAACTTCGTAGAGAAATGGGATGACCTCATTAACTGGAATAAAAGAGCAGAAGGGGAAGGCTCTTTCTTTATCGATGTTCTGAAAGAGCGTGGTGCACAAAAGATCCTGGATGTCGCCACGGGAACCGGTTATCACTCAGTCAGACTGCTGGAAGCCGGTTTTGATGTCGTAAGTGCTGATGGGAGTCCGGAAATGCTTTACCGTGCCTTCGAAAATGCAAAACAACAGGGCGAAATTCTCCGAACTGTACAGGTCGACTGGAGATGGCTTGCCCAGGATATTCACGAAAAATTCGATGCGGTTATCTGTCTTGGAAATTCCTTTACACACCTGTTTTCGGAAAATGACCGGCGCAAGGCTTTGGCCGAATTTTACTCGGTTCTGCGCCATGATGGGATATTAATCCTCGATCAGCGCAACTATGATTCGATTATCGACCGCGGGTATTCGAGTAAACACAAATACTACTATTGCGGGGAAGATGTATCGGTGGAGCCGGAATATATTGATGATGGCCTGGCCCGGTTCCGTTACCAGTTTGATGATGAATCCATCTTCCATCTTAACATGTTTCCGCTACGCCGTGATTACACACGAAAGCTTATGAAAGAAGTCGGATTTCAAAAAATACATACCTATGGGGATTTCCAGGAAACGTATCGTTCGGAAGAACCCGATTTTTTCATACATATGGCCGAGAAAGAGTATCGTCAACAAGATTAATTGATCCAACGAACAAATAATTTTCACGGAGGAATTTTAAAACCATGAGTGAGATAAATCTTGAAGCTGTAGATATCGCAAGGGAATATTACAACAGTGAAGATGCCGATAATTTCTACTCCACGATATGGGGTGGAGAAGACATCCATGTGGGACTATACCTGTCTGATGATGACACCATTTTTGATGCAAGCCGCCGGACGCAGGAACGGATGCTGAAGCAGGTGGATGCACCAGATGCCGATTCCAGGGTGATCGATCTGGGATCCGGTTATGGGGGCTCAGCAAGGTTCCTGGCCGATCGATATGGCTGCAGGGTTACAGCCCTCAACCTGAGTGAAGTGGAAAATGAACGAGCACGAAAACTGAATCGTGAGCAGGGCCTTGACGAATTGATCGAAGTGGTCGATGGGTTTTTTGAGGAACTGCCCTATGAGGATGAAACGTTTGACCTGGTTTGGTCGCAGGATGCATTTCTGCACAGTCCGGCCCGGGAGCAGGTTATTCAGGAGGCCTCCAGGATATTGAAACCGGGTGGGGATTTTGTCTTTACGGATCCCATGCAATCTGACGACTGCCCGGAAGGTGTCTTACAGCCCATACTCAACAGGATCCACCTGGACAGTATGGCCTCACCGAAATTTTATCGCAAGACAGCCTCAAACTATAATCTCGAGGAGGTTGCTTTTGAAGAACTTACCGTTCATCTGAAGCGGCACTATTCAGCCGTATTGGATGAAACTATTAGCCATGAGAAAGAAATCAAATCCAGGGTCAGTGAAGAGTACATCCGGAATATGAAAACCGGACTTCAGCACTGGATCGATGGGGCTGAAAAAGGTTACCTGGCATGGGGTATTTTTCACTATAAAAAAAGCTGAGCGACAAGAGTTCAGGCCCGGGATGCCGCCTGGCCGGCGGATTGGCAGGAGCTGGTATGAATGATGCGCTGCATTTGCAACGTATGCCCATTACCGGCTGCGTCAACCTGCACAATGCCAACGAAATTTCATTACAACAAGCCTATTACATTTAAATTAAATCGTAAATTAAATTTATCAGTATTTATGTTCTTCGAAACAAATTCTGATTTATCCGATCGTAAAGATCGATTTCCTGTTCTATTTGAAGTTGTGCCACCTGCAAAGGGAAATGAAGAGAAACGATTAAAACAACATACCGAATACCTGGAGAAACTATTCCGGGAAGTAGAAGTGGATGCTTTGAATCTTCCTGAAATTCAGGATGAATCAAAAAAGAGCGACAAGGGGAAACGGACGAGTCCGTATAAACAGAGAATCAGTCCCCGAAGATACGCTCATCTGCTTTCCCAGAGATTTGACACCGAATTCATCATCAATCGCGTGTGTGTCAAACAGCCTGGAGGAGAACTGGAAAACTGGCTTTTGGAGACCCATGACGAGTACAATATCAAAAACATCATTTTTGTCGGGGGCGAATCATCCAAGGTCAGGTATAACGGGCCATCGGTATCGGGGGGTAATAAATTGGTTACGCGCTATCTCAACCGCGGCCGCCTGCGTCATAATGAAGGTGAGGCTACACCTACGGATTTCACGGTCGGAAATATCTGCATTCCCACCCGTCGCCGGAACGATTATGACGAACCGGAACGGATGTTTGCCAAATACAAAGCCGGAGCTGACTTTTTCACTACACAGATCATTACCGAAGCGGAAACTCCCATTTCATTAATGAAAGATTTTTCCGAACTGCTCGAGGAAGAAAGCGAAGATCCTCCAACACTTTTCTGGAGTTTTTCCCCCATTTCAAGCCAAAAAGATATCAATTTTCTCAGGTGGCTGGGAGTACATATTCCTGATCTGACCGAAAAACTGATACTTGGCAGCAGTAATCCCGCGTCTGCATCCCTGGACGTAGCCCAAACAGTATGGGAGAAGATGCTGGACTTCAACAGCCGGCTGCCGGTTTCCTTTCCAATGGGCGTCAATATATCCGTAATGGGTTTGCGTAATTTTGAAAACGGTATACACCTGGCCAAAGACCTGAACATGGTTTGGGAGTCGGATTGACGAACCCGTTTCAGTTGGCAGTTGCGGTAGCAGGTGGCAGTTGTCTACTGCTACTGCCAACTGCTACTGCCGCCTGTTTTCATCTGCAAGAAAGAACTTACCACATCATTATGCTAACTTCTTGCAATTTATAATGCCAACTCCTTATGCAGATGCTGCAGTTCTTCAACTTTATCGGTTGCCTCCCATGGAAATTCACTACGGCCAAAATGACCGTAAGTAGCTGTCTTCCGGTAGATAGGCCGTTTCAGGTCCAATTCATCGATGATCTCTTTTGGCCGCAGCGGGAATATCTCCCGGATAGCTTTGGTCAGGCTCTGGTTGTCAACTTTTCCCGTCCCATAGGTTTCGACCCATATCGACACCGGCTCGGCAACTCCGATTGCATATGCCAATCCGATTGAACAGCGATCGGCAAGGCCTGCGGCAACCACATTTTTGGCGATATACCTGGATGCGTATGCAGCCGACCGGTCAACCTTGGATGGATCTTTGCCGGAAAAAGCACCACCTCCATGGAATGCACTTCCCCCATACGTATCCACAATGATTTTCCGGCCTGTCAGCCCGGCATCTCCTTGCGGCCCACCAATAACAAATCTGCCGGTAGGATTAATATGAATGGTCATATCTTCGATATGGGTAAGGTCCACGGGGAGCACTTTCCTGATGACGTGCTCAATCAGGCTTTCCCGGACAGTGGACGTCGATACCTCTTCGGTATGCTGCGTTGAAAGGACAACCGTATCAATCCCGGTCGGCTTGCCGGTTTCTTCATCATAGCGGATTGTCACCTGCGATTTCCCATCCGGACGGAGAAACGGCAACGTGCCATCTTTCCGAACCTCAGCCAGGCGCCGGGTCAGTTTGTGCGCCAGCTGTATGGGCATGGGCATATATTCCCCGGTTTCATTTACCGCATAGCCGAACATCATCCCCTGGTCGCCGGCTCCCTGTTCCTTAATTTCTCCTTTGCCTTCATCAACACCCATTGCAATATCGGGTGACTGCTTACCCAGGTTATTTAAAATTGCACAAGTTTTATAGTCAAAACCCATTTCGGACCCCTCATAACCAATCTCTTTCACTGTACCGCGAACCAGGTCGGGGATGTCGAGATTGGCCTTGGTTGTTATTTCACCGCCAACAAGAACCAGCCCAGTACTTACAAATGTTTCACAGGCAACCCGCCCGTCCGGGTCCTCGTTTAATACTGTATCAAGTACTCTGTCAGAAATCTGATCTGCTATTTTATCAGGATGTCCTTCTGTTACTGATTCCGATGTAAATAGATAGTCAGACATTATATCACCTCTATATATTTTGTTATAATTTACAATTCATTGTTCTTCGTTATCTAAAAACATATCCCCATAAGGGCTTATATTTACATATGTAACCAGTTTCTACCTGAAACCATTCTACAAATTGAGAAAACAGTTGGATTTTGGCTTGACCTGGTGAAATTCAATTCATGCATATGCTATTTGGCCAATAATTTACAAGAAATA
>SKRC01000156.1 GCA_007118695.1 Balneolaceae bacterium
CCAAGTGATGGATCCATAAACATGATTCTCATCCGGTATGCAGACGTCTTGCTGATGTATGCGGAAGCCAAAATCGAACTGGGTGAACTGGACCAGTCAGTCTATGACGCAATCAATGAAGTGCGTGGCAGGCCCAGTGTTGAAATGCCGCCTATTGGTGATAACTTAACACAGGAAGAATTACGGGAAATCGTAAGAAATGAACGGGTAGTTGAGTTGGCATTTGAAGGATTGCGTCTGTACGATATGAACAGATGGGAAATTGGAGAAGAAAAAGTTGGCCAGGTTTTTGGAGCACACTTTATAAACCCGGAAACAGGCGAATTTTATCTTCAATCAATTGGGTTTACCCGCTCATTCAATCCTAACAGGGACTATTTGTGGCCAATACCGCAAAGTGAAGTCAACTCCAATAGTGCAATAACACAAAATAACCCGGGATATAATTAACCGGTATTTAGTACAAGAGAATTAAGACAATTAAGTGAAGTTACCATGCACCTGTGGACGATTTGATTCGGCCACAGGTGCTTTTTTTTGTGCGCCCGGCAGGGCGCACTCACTTGGTTGTATCTATATCCATCGGGGGCGTTACGGCAGTAAAACCATCTCTTGGAATTATTATTTCAGCAATCCCATCTTTTCTTTTTTAAAAAACCCCCAAAGGATTCAAAACCTTCACAAGTTTCAAAAGATATATTTGTCTTGATCATACCTTAAAAAATAGTAACAATTTTTCACAAAATATTGTACCAGATTAAGTAGAATAAACCGAGTGGCGAAGCTTTAATTTACTAGTGATATTGTATCTTTAATCCCACGGTGATTTTTTAGATTATTTTTGTTAAATATTGTAAATATTTTCTCTGAATCAGTTTTGGTTTTTTCCTTTTTCCTTTTCTTTTTCTTTTTTTCAGTAAGCTTATCAGCTATGAATATAAGCATTCGGGTAATTAGTTCTTGTTAGCTAAATCATCAATGTTAATGATCACTTCACTAAGGAGGGTAAAATGAAATACAGGCTACTTTTAACTATATGCCTGCTGGTTGGATTAACTGCAACCGGTATTGCACAAACTAATGGAACTTTGGAGGGTACCGTCACCGATTCTCGAACCGGTGAACCGCTGCCCGGAGTAAACATCGTGATCCAGGGCACTCAAACGGGTACCACTACAGGAGCCGATGGCACCTTTTCGTTAGCAATAAATGAACCGGGGGAAACGCTGATCTTCTCCTTTATTGGCTACAATTCAGAACTCGTTACAGTTTCAGCTGACCACCTGACGGAAGGTTTGAATGTCCAGCTTGTCGAGGACGTAGCCTTGCTGGATGAGATGATTGTCGTCGGATTTGGTACAGAGCGAAGGGACGATATCACAGGGGCTGTAAGCTCTATCAGCACCCGGGATATAGAACGGCGTACAACCACTAACACAGCCCTCGCCCTGCAGGGAATGTCTCCTGGCGTGACAATTCAAGATCAAGGCGGACAGCCCGGCGAGGAAAGTGTTGTGGCCAATGTCAGGGGAATTGGAACGCTGAACAATGCCAACCCACTCGTGTTGATTGACGGGGTGGAGCAGTCGCTCGGAACTGTTGAGCCGAGAAATATCGCGTCCGTCACTGTTCTGAAAGATGCAGCATCAGCGGCCATTTATGGCTCACGGGCGGCTAACGGTGTAATTTTGATCACGACCAAACGCGGCGCCGAGACGGGTATCACCGTCAATTATAATAACCATATTGGTGTGCAGAATCCACGATTCTTCCCCGAAGGTGCTTCCACTGAAGATTGGATGATGCTGGTCAATGAGGCGCAGGTTAACGCCGGCGGGTCGCCAATTTATAGCCAGGAGTACATGGATAATGTGCTGGCCGGTACAAACCCGCTGGAATTTCCGTTTGCCGACTTTGAGGGTGGCATTTTTCATCGCAATGCCATTGAACACGACCACAACTTATCTGTGTCAACGGGTTCGGAAACCGGGCGCTTGTATGCGGCCGTCAATTACACCGATACTGACGGCATTATGCAAAATTTCCATAACCAGCGTGCAAGCATTCGCTTGAATACGGATCTGTTCGTATCGGATGATTTGACACTTAAATCCAATCTGCTTTATAGAAACAGAGAGGTGAGCGGTCCGGGTTTTACGGCCCAGCGCATTGTACAGGGCCTGCTTCATATGAACAGGGATATGATTATGAGGTATCCCGACGGGCAAACAGGTACCGGCGATTTGCTGTTCGGCCAATGGAACCCATATATTATGGCCAATTCAGGCGAGACCACCCGGAGCAGCAACGACATTGTTGGTACCTTTGGGTTTGACTATCAAATCAACGACATTCTCTCGATCGAAGGTGACTTCACGGCCAATATAGTGAGCACAGACGAGCGGGTTTTCAGGGAAACGCGCAGTGGTATAATGACACACCCCTTAACCGGTGAGACGGTTGCCGCCAGTGGGTGGTTCGGGACCAATACACTGCAGGAAGGCGATTTTTTGGAGAGGGAATTGAGCCAGCGTCTATTTGTGAATCTCCAGGAAACGATCGCCAGCCATAACATAACGGCAGTAGCCGGTTATGAAGAAATCAATAACCGGGTAAAACAAACATCAGCCGGCAGAGCTAATTTCTTTAATAACGAACTCAGGAATATGAGCGCCGGTGATTCAGGGAATCAGATGACTTGCAGTTCATTTAATGACCCTGGAGAGTTTACAGGCTCATGCTTTGATAATGAATGGAGGTTACGTTCTTTCTTCGGAAGGGTCAATTACATTTATGATGACCGTTACTCTTTGCAGGCCAACCTCCGCTATGACGGCTCTTCAAGATTTGCCGAAGGCAGACGATGGGGACTGTTTCCTTCCTTCTCTGCCGGATGGAGAATTTCGAGTGAAGATTTCATGCAAGGGTTGCCTGACTGGGTCAGTAATGTGCGCTTCAGAGGCTCGTGGGGACAGCTCGGAAATGAGCGGATAGGGCTGTTTCAGTTTATGAACATGTATAACCTGAACCTGTCGTATCAGTTTAATGAAGGTGTTGTGCCGGCTGCAGGAGTGACTGATGCCGGCAATCCGGGGATCACCTGGGAGACCACCACTTCGCGAAATGTCGGGGTGGACCTCGGATTCATGGACGACCGGCTTGAAATTGTCGGAGAATATTTCTGGAATCTCACCAGTGATATCCTCCTTCAACTGCCTTCTCCGCCGTCAACGGGGGTAAGCCCTCCAACGCAAAATGCAGCGGAGGTATCCAATGTGGGATGGGAGGTTGCAGTCAACTATCGCAGCACACCCAGAATTGAGACCGGTTTCCAATATTCCATCGGAATCAGCATCTCGGATGCGGTCAATACTATTGAATCCCTGCGGGGAGAAGGCCCCTTCTATCCGGATAAGTTTACTGTATGGGAAGAAGGCTATTCCATCAATGCATTGCGTGGTTTCAGATCCCCCGGTTTATACCGCACGCAGGAAGATCTGGATCAGTACCCGGCCAAATGGAACCCACAAGTCGGGATTGGAGACATTATCTATGAAGATCTGACCGGGGATGGTTCACTTTCCCAGTCACTTTATCCGGATGGTGATCAGTACGTAATGGGCAATGAAGACCCCCGATATGAGTTTGGCATAAATTTCAGTGCCGCCTATCGCGGCTTTGATTTCTCTATGTTCTGGCAGGGTGTGTTACAGCAGGAACATTCTCTGGACGGAGCCTTGATGGAAGGGCCCAACTGGCAGAATTTTATACCAGCGGAAATGGCAAGGGAAACTTTCCATCCGGAACGTAATCCGGAAGGAACCTGGCCCCTGGTTACGGCCGGTAATACCTGGAATCTGGTAGAAGCCGATTTCTGGCTGCAGGATACCAAGTATGCCCGGTTGAAAAGCGTCCAGCTCGGTTACCAGGTCCCGCAAACCTATGTCAGGAATCTGCGTGTCTTCGTGTCCGGTGAAAATTTGTTGACCTTTACACCGACAGAGCTGTTTGACCCTGAAACACCGAGGGGCAGAAGCCAATTTTTCCCACACCGGAAAATGGTCTCCATGGGTATAAACATTACGTTTTAAATAATTATTTGAATAAAGGATTTAACAGGTATTTTATCATGAATAAAAGTATAAGTACAATACTGTTTTTAGGAGTTATAATCCTGTTTGCAGGATGTGACGACGGTCTGGATATTCTCCCGACCGGAGCCGTTTCGGAAGAAATCTTCTGGGAGCGGGAGCGAGATGTCCGGACGGCCGTTAGTGCCGCCTACGCCGAACTGGATAATCAGACCATGATCAAGCAGTTGGATGGTGTCACCGATATCGGCTACCGGGCACCGGCTGGACCCGGCACATTGCATGATGTTGGCGCCGGTAACATTGAACCGAGCAACAATGCCATCACCAGCATCTGGAACCGTTATTACAGGGGCATTCGAAAAGCCAGCGATGTGACAGCGAACATCGATCAGGTTGAAATAGGAGACCCGGAAATCCTGTCCAGGCTGGAAGCGGAAGCCCGATTTCTGCGAGCCTACTTTTATACACAGCTGACAAGTTTGTGGGGTAGCGTGCCACTGATTACCGACCCGTCTAACTTTGACGACCACAATCCCCGCGCGGACCGGGAAGAGGTCGTGGATTTCATCTTAGCAGAACTGGATGATATTATTGCCAATAACGCCCTGCCTATTAGTTATTCGGGTAGTGATATCGGCCGAGCAACGCTGGGGGCTGCCTATGCCCTGAAAGCGAGAGTAGGGATACGCAACGCCCGCTGGGAAATTGCACGTGATGCTGCCCAGGCAGTTATGGACCTTGGCGTTTATGATCTCTATCCGCACTATGGGGAACTCTTCCAGTATGCCGGGCAAAATTCTGAGGAAATCATTTTTGACCGGCAATATACGAGTGACGGGGACACCTACGGAGCGTTCGGTTACTCAGCGGCTTCAATAGGCGGTGGGTCGACGGTCGAGCCGCTTCACAGACTCTATCAATACATGGAGTTTGATGGCCCCCAAAACCCGGATGATCCTTATGAGAATATCGATCCCCGCTGGGATTTTACGGTCTACTATACCGGCCAGCCCATCGGCAATTCAATCTATAACTCCCGCCCGGACAGCCCCACTCAGGACCGGGTTCAGAGAACGGAGGCTTCCACCCAGCACGGCTATAACCTGAAAAAGTGGATTGATTGGG
>SKRC01000291.1 GCA_007118695.1 Balneolaceae bacterium
ACAGTTGACAGTTGACAGTGGGCAAATTGAACGGAGGAATAATGAACAGATGAATATCGAACAGTTCAACAGTAATCAGTTGACAATTGGACAATGGAAGATGAACAAGGAGCAGGGTACGGGGTGTAAGGAGCGGTGTCAATCTCAGCACTCATCTTATCCTCGCGAAGCGATATTCCGATGCTTTTGATCGGGAGAGCGGGGAGCAATAGAACAGCCGAACAGTGAAAAGCCCTCCGTGTGAAACCTTCATTGAGAAAATCTGCCGTGAAAAAACTTCTAGAAATGAAAGACCAAGCCGCTCCAGGCAAAACCTGCAGCCGATCCGTAACGGGTGGATTTCGGCACCGTACTTGCACTCAGGCTGAATTCAAAATTCCTGAATTCCAGTCCCGTCCCCGCATGTATGCTTGTTGAACTGAATCCGCCGGTTTTGGCACCCAACCGAACGGGCAGAAAGCCAAAAAACCGGTATTCACTGCCAAGTGACAGGTACATTCTGCGGCTGTTGACCCCCCTGTTATTAAAACCTTTTCCCACATCCATCATAAGCCCGAACCGGCCGGCCATCAGATGAGCGCCGATATTCACCGTGGCCGGCAGTCTCCGGCTTACGGTTTCCCCGGCCATTGTCATCATATTCCCATAGATATCCGACCCTGTGCTGTCAACCAATACAGACTCATAATAGGCTCCCCGGTCTCCATCAAATTCCCTGTCAATGGTTTCCTGATCGGATTCAAATCCCTGCCAGTCGACAATGCCGGATGCTGAAAAAACAGCCGATCGGTCTCCGAACCGGACTGCCCCGATATCATTCAGCGACAGGGCCAACCGCAGTTTCTTTTCCCCTTTGAATAGACCTGCATCCGGCAGAAATCCGGCTGCATCCATCTCCAGGGTCGCTCCAAGATCCATTCCCAATCCGGCCGCCTGGATACCATAAAAATCGGAAGGAACCGGATCCAGATAATCTTCCACTGATACATCCGCCCCCTCGGCCCTGCGATCGGCCTGGTACTGCCTGAGTTGATCGGCCGTATTGCCCGAGGCCTCCAGCTGGTAATTGAAATCGTGATAAATTCTGCCATTATGATCTATATCAGATTCTTCTACCTGCAGAATGGAGTTCAATTGAAACCGGGAAGCACTTTGAGACAGAATCAGTTTTGGAGCGGCACCTATGTAAAGTTTCACATTTTCACCCAACCCAAGGCGAGTCGAAATATTTGCAGCTTCCCTGGCAAAACCCAAAGAGAACTCGGAAAACACCAGTGATTCCACATTCATCGAAACCGGTCTCCCATCCTGGAAAATAGCTGAATCAAGCCCATGAAAAAACAGTTCTGCAGCCCCCCGGTTTGCCTCAACATCCGCCATCACCCTGCTTCTGACAGCAAATCCAACACCCCATTTATCCCCGCGGTAGGCAATCCCAAGTGGTATGTGATCCGCTTCAAAATCGACGGATCGGACATTCTGCGGGCTGACCCCAAACCATTGATCAAGCATTTCTGTGGCAACGTCACCCTGAATGGTTAAGCCCGATGTAAGATACCTGTTATAGGCATCGATATTCACAGCTGATCCGCCCATGGTGACACCCGTGCTGCCGAGCAAGCCAATTGTAAATGCCGGTCTTCGATTCGTATTCAGCAACAGGTTGGCAGGATTGATGAAGTTGGCCTGGTACGAATCCATGTAAGCCGCGCCACCGCCTCCCAATGCATGATTAACCGGTGAGTGGAGTCCGGATTGTGCAACAACCGCCTCGTTTTTTATAAGGCCGGCAGCCATAACAGCGATCAACAGCAACAAAGTTAATAAGGCTTGCGGTATTTTTATGTGATGGGCCATCATTTCACAGTTGATTCAAGAACAAACTTTGCATTCAGGGAGATAGAGATATGATCGGTTGCCCGCAGCCGCACTTCCTGCTGTTCAAACGTCGTCAGCCCGAGTGACAGGCTCACATTTTCAGTTCTATTCAAATGCCTGAGCTGCTCATTATTCAGGGATATGGCTATACGGCTTGAATATCCTTCCTCGACTGAAAAACCGGCAGTATTCGCATCTGCAGATCGTATGGCAACAGCTTCTTCTCCCTGCAGGGGCACCGTGGTAATTCGTTCATTGTTAGCCCCCAGAAATTCCAGGTTCAGAGACACATTGACCGGGAAATGATTTCGGTATATGACATAAAGGGTTCCTTCTGCTATCACATGATCTTCGTCTTCACCGGGCAGTCCATCGAATTCCTGTGTGATAGTATCTGTAAAGACGGCCTCTTCCAACGTTTGAATGGCCATCGGAATATCAAGTGCGATGGCAGGTTCAAATACCACCGGATTGACGATCGTCCCTTCAACCTGATCCCGGTTCAGGTCAGACATTCCGATAAAACGGATCTCCGATGGCAGATGATTAAGAAACTCCACGATATTGGAATTGTTCCGGTCGAAGGTAAATGAATGGCTGTGGGTTTCACCGGGAGCAGGCTCTACTGTGAAGCGGGTCAGTTGGCCGGCGTCCAATTGAGTGCCATTGGCAAGCAGTCCCTCCGCTTTTTCAATATCATTGACATACGTTTCCTCTCCCTCCTTGCCGGCAAGATAAACCAGCTCTCCGTTTTCGGCAATCCCTGCAAAAGCCCCGATAACCGTAACCGGAATTCCCACATTGGTTTGATAATTAATGCTAAAGCCGGCATCCGTAAACTCGAGCCCATCAATTTTGCCGGAAAAGTCCCGCAAGCCATCCACCTCTATTTGCTGCGCTTCGTTGTCATTAAAAATATCAACCCGGCCGGTTCCGCTGGCCGGATCGTCTTCATTGAGAAAAAACATGCGGTTGGAAACGATACCGAATGCCCTGGCCATGTTGAAATCGCTTATCTCAATAGAGGCACTTAAACTGTCGTCCTGATTGATCGATCGCGGTTCTGAATCTTCTCCGGAACGGGTGTCTTCTGTGTGTACAAAAAGGGTGTATTCGATCCTGTTTCCCTCCCCATAAATTCTGTAACCGCCCAGATCAACTGTCAACTCATTCTGCGACGTTGAACTTCTTGCAAACCGTTCATCCCCTTCCAGCTCGATAACAAGTAAATCGGAGTCGTTGTACGGATAGGATCTGATGTCGGGAAAGGAAAGAACTACCAGGTCAAGCCCCACATCCAACTGATTGACAATATCGAAAATTCGAAGGGCACCGGTTTCAATTTCCACAAAATGGTCTGCCGTTTCAAAACGAAACTCTTCAACATCCACGGCAATCTCATCTGCAAGAGTAAACTCCTGCTGGCCGACAGCGGCTACTACTTCGGAGGCGATCAGGTTTTGGCCAGCCAGTTCTTTCACAATCAGATCGCCAGGCTCGTCCTGAAACTCCTGCCCCCCCTGCCAAGAAGCCGTAATATCGACATTCAGATTTTCAAGCTGTGTACCTGAGAGATCCAAAAACAGGGACTCGGATTGATCGTGCGACAAACCTGAAAAGGATGTAGTCCCGATTTCTGTTTCACCGCTTTTAAAGGCGAGGGTTAGATTGTCGATATCAAAGCCCAATTCATTTTTCAGTTCAATAATCAGGCCTCCCTCAATGATGGTTGCACTTACAAAATAATCGGTATCCAGGTCAATATTCACCGGCTGAGGAGTGGAACCCGGGGGGACATTATCACCGGCTGAAAAATTATCTGATTGCAGGCCGGTCATACTTTCAAACCCGGCTGATCCCAGGTCATCGCCGGAAGAAAAGTCTCTGATAACAATCGGGCCCACAGTGGCATTCAGTTGTTCGGGTTCAAATTCGAGTGCCGGTATGGCATTGTCCAGGTTGCCAAAATCAATATCCTCTACCCTCGAAAGCCTCACAAAACTTTCCTCATCAACGATAAAAAGGTCGCGAAAAGACTCCGAAGTGGTATCGATCAATGCATCGGATGTACCGATAAAAGGGATCGTACGTTCCTTCAGAAATGGAAATTCAATGGTTCTTGAAAGTGTAAAATCAGGACTATTCGGCCTTTCACACTGAACAAGTACCAGCAAGCCCATGCATGCGATGAGATATTTTATAATTATTTTATTCAAATTTTCAGGTCAGCCTGACAACTGCAAATGATTTTAATTTATTGACAGATAATCTACGGCAAATAAATGTATGATGTTATTGGTATAAGCACCTAGGGGAATGTCGAATGATTGAATATTGAATATCGAACAGACGAATATCGAACATTAGAACATTAGAACATTAGAACATTAGAACATTAGAACATTTGAACATTAGAACATTAGAATATTAGAATATTGAATATTGAATATTGAATTGAACAAGAGAATATCGAATGATTAAATGTCGAGTGTTGAACAAGAGAACAATTGAATGTTGAATGAATAACGAATACGTTGATTGAATACAGCGATATGTGGGAAGCGGACAACCACACTAACGTACTTAGCAGGATGGATACACACTAACCAAATTCCGGATCACCGGGAGTTATCGAATATCGAACAATCGAATATTGAGCAAGGAATGTCGAATAATCGAATGCTGAACAATAGAATAATCGAATGTTGAATATCGAATGTTGAACAACTGAATGTCGAATGATGAACAGATGGTTTAAATTTCGATTTGTTACAATAATGTTTGTAACAATTGATTTTTGATTATTGGGCGAAGACAGGATTTAATCGGTCTGGGGTTGGATTTAAATATACAGGAAAATATTGGGCTGAGGCGGGATTTAAATAGACTGGCAGGATATCATTATACAGGTAATTTCTGAGCCGGCAGGATGTCATTATGCAGAAGATTTCTGAGCAGGCAGGATATCATGATACAGGAAAAGGATAAGAGAAAACCACGCAATGAATTGAATTCATCATTTCAACCGTCCGGAATTTGAGGGGTGTTCGTGGACAAATTTGTCAGCAAAGCAATCATGACACACTTTATTGAACACTTCCTTTCAACCTCGAACACGAGGTATTCAGGGACACAATCGAACTCAAGGTATTCAGAAATCAGGAACTTGTGGTTAGAAATTTGATGATGAAACCTTCATCATTCGAAATTCCTTGTTCATTATTCAATATTCGATATTCCTTAAAAACTCCCTGTTCACTATTCAAATGTTCTATTAATCGATATTCGCTTGTTCGATATTCGATCGTTCGATATTCGATCGCAGAGAGGGAAGGATTCGAAATTTTTACGTCATTCATCATTCGACATTCCTTATTCAATATTCGATATTCTTTCGCGGAGAGGGAGGGATTCGAACCCTCGGTACCCCGTGAAGGGTACACTCGCTTTCCAGGCGAGCCCATTCGACCACTCTGGCACCTCTCCAAATCGAGGGCAAAGATAGGTGTAATTCCTTCCTATTTCAATTCAAAGCAGTTAATAATTGAAAGTAGCAGTCGTATACGTGCTGACGCCGATTCCATCGTGCCTGGCCGCCCTGAATCTCCAGTTGAGCGCAGCCTTCAGCGTAGCATCCATCAAACCGTATTGTATAAAGGGGAGCACTTCATAGTCGTCTCTGTTCTCATCATATTTTCGTATTTCTACGATACTGGCCTCTTCTACAGTCCCGTCATCATTGACCAGAAAATTAACCACCATTTCAATCCGGCCCCTCAGTTCATTCGGCAAATCCGGTACACTTGGCTCCACAATTCTCACAACCGATGGCGGCAACTGCGGATTACTGACAATGACTCGCTCATCACCCTCAAAACCGGTTCCGAAGTCCTCAGGCAGATCAGGGAAATCGACCAGGTCCAAATCCGCCTCATACTCAAGTTCATCTTCGATAATTTCATCATCCGGGACCGGCTGAGGTACCTGTGGCCTCGGCGGGGGCGGCGGAGCACTTTGTTGACGGGTAATTTCTATCTCATCAATCAAAACCTCATCCTGAAACACAATCTCGTCAATCCTCACTATCGATTTTTCCTCAACCGGCCAGAATTTGATCAGCAGGATCATCGTACTCATGACGACAATCAATCCGTACATAATTCTATGCCGATATTCGTGCTCAGAAAGAATGCTGTTATTTGATTTAGTTGCTGACAAATGTATTGATGGTCTTAACTCTTCTATACGTTATTATAATTTATCTTTATCCGGGTGATCGGTGAACGCGCTTACAGGCCTTATTGCATTCGTGATAAAACGAATGATACCTGATCTTCATTGCTGAGATATCCGGAAACCAACGCAGAACAGGGTAATACTGTTTCAACAGCAAAAGACCTCGGTGGGGTAAAAAAGTCACAAGGAATTACCGGTACCTCACATTGTTAACACTACTCCAATGCTTTTCTTATAAACCCGTTGTTCTCATCCAGTAATTTTCGGCATTTTTCCTTGTCGAATCCGGTGAGAGCAATCATCAGTGCAGTCTTCACGTGTCCGTCTGCCTCATCCAACAGAGCTTCCGCTTCGTTATAACTGATTTCTGCCAGGAACATGATAATTCTCTTAGCCCTCTCTTTGAGTTTGTTATTCGTGAGCATCAGGTCTACCATCACATTTTCATATACTTTCCCCAACCGGATCATGGCGCCTGTGGTGATCATATTCAAGACCATTTTTTGTGCGGTGGCACTCTTCATCCGGGTGCTTCCCATGATAACCTCCGGCCCTACCGGCACATCGATCATAATATCGACCCCGATCTCAACCTGTTCAGCCGGTACGGTTGTTACAAACATGGTCTTGCACCCCCGATCAGCCGCCTCCTTCAGGGCTCCGTGTACATAAGGCGTTCTTCCGCTGGCCGCCAGTCCGCAGACGATATCCGGGGGTTGAACACCAATTTCATCCACATCATCAATCCCGTTTGACTCATGATCTTCAGCCCCTTCCTGGGCGACGAACATCGCCTCTTTGCCGCCGGCAATAAATCCCTGGACGGTTTCATGCCTGGTTCCAAAGGTCGGCGGGCACTCTGCCGCATCCAGTACCCCAAGCCGGCCGCTTGTTCCGGCACCGAAATAGAGCAGCCTCCCCCCCTGTTCAATCGATTCCTTCACCGCTTCAATCGCCTGTGCAATCTCGGCTGTCCGTGCCGCTACAGCACCGGCAACGGCTGCATCTTCCCGGTTGATCAGCCGTACAATTTCTTCGGCACTTGCCAGATCGATGCCCATCGTGGCCGGATTTCGCTGCTCTGTCAGCAGATCTTTGAGCTGATTAAAAAGTTTTTCGTTTTCGTAAGATTTGTCCAAAATCAGGTACCTTCTGTTAACGGCGGTTTTTCCACCAATTGGAATTTAATTGATCTCCATCATAAGACAATGAAACCCCTGCTTCATCTTTCGAATTTTGAGAATCATTGACCAGCAATGATGCAGCAATGGCAACGGCCGCCGGACTGCCAGTGTGATCAGGAAATAGTTCATCCGGCAGGAATTTTTCAGGTACAAACCGGGTATCGTATTGCCCATTCCTGAAATCAGGGTGCATCATAACAAAATTACAAAAAGGAATGGTTGTCCTGCAGCCGGCAATCTCATATTCTTCGAGAGCTCTTACCATCCGGGCGATCGCTTGTTCCCGGGTTGATGCAAAACTGCAAAGTTTGGAAATCATCGGATCGTAATGGATCGTTATGTGCTGTCCCTCCTCTACACCTGCATCAACACGGACTCCAGGCCCTTCGGCCGGCCGGTGTTTGGTCAGGATGCCGGTGCTCGGCAAAAAATTGTTCACGGGATCTTCTGCATAGATCCGGCATTCAATGGCATGTCCCTGCACTCGGACCTCCTCCTGTGTAAATGGGAGTTTTTCGCCATTGGCAACTCGAATCTGCATTTCCACCAGGTCAATCCCTGTAATCAGTTCGGTAACCGGATGTTCCACCTGCAGCCGTGTATTCATTTCCAAAAAATAGAAATTGTGATCTTTATCCAGTAAAAATTCAATGGTCCCGGCACCCACGTAGTCGCAGGCCCGGGCAGCAGACACCGCGGCGGCGGCCATCTCCTCTCTCAGCGCGGAGGAAAGGATGGCACAGGGAGCTTCTTCTATTACCTTCTGATGGCGTCGCTGAATGGAACATTCCCTGTCGAACAGGTGAACCACATTACCGTGTGTGTCGGCGAGGATCTGAAATTCCACATGCCTCGACGAGTCCAGGTACTTTTCAATGTACACCCTGTCATCTCCAAATGCATTTTTGGCTTCCGACCTGGCCGCTTTAATCCCCCGTTCAAACTCCTCCGGTTTTTCTATGATACGCATGCCTTTTCCTCCGCCTCCGGCAGCTGCTTTTACCAGAACCGGGAAGCCAATCTCGCCGGCAGCCTGTTCAGCCTCACCGATATTTATCAGCGCTTTCTTTGTTCCCGGCGGATATGGCACTCCGGCCTTGTCCATAAGCTCTCTGGCTTCGGTCTTATCGCCCATAATCCGGATAGCTTCCGGTTTGGGGCCGATAAAAATCAGCTCATTCTTTTCGCAGGCGGCTGCAAACCCCTCATTTTCACTTAAAAATCCATACCCCGGGTGAATAGCATCAGAGCCGGTTTCTTTGGCAGCCCCGATGATTTTATCAATCACCAGGTAACTTTCCGAGGAAACCGGTTCACCGATATGTACAGATTCATCTGCCATCAGTACATGGGGTGATGTTTTATCAGCATCAGAATAGACGGCCACGGTTTGCAAGCCCATATCCTTGCAGGTACGAATAATTCTCAGGGCAATTTCTCCCCGGTTGGCTATCAGTATTTTTTCAATTCCAGGCATATATCTATAAAATATGTTTGTTGAGCATGGACCTCCAGATTTCCCACCGGTCCTCGCCTGTCCCGTTCCAGATATCCAGCGTATGATCGATGTATCTCATTTTAAATGTATGACTCATTCGTACTGTTGCATCCTTTTTTGTATCTCCATCATAAGTGGCCAGCCGAATATCGGTATGTTCAATAGCCTGTAAAATTTTTGAATCATAGAGATTGGGAATAAAATCCACCGGGTTGTTGAAGTAAACATTTTCGTTGTAGAACCCACCCAAAAAAGGCTTGATATCAAACTGTCCGCTGATAGCGATTCCCTTTCCAAATGTGCCCGGATGTTTGAGGAGAAATAATAATGCCAGAAAACCTCCCAGCTCACAACCGGCGGTCATCAAAAAAGATGCTTTGTTATTCTCCTTTATAAATGGAACCACTTCTTCCATGATGTATCTTTCATACTGCTGTAAGCGCATCAACCGTGTAAACGGGTCAACGTCCCTGTTAAGCAGGCTTTCCGTCATAATCGTATCCACACAGTAGACCTGATTGAATCCCGGGTTTATCTTGTCACTTACGGTTTCGGTCATTTTTCGATTTTCCCACTCAAAAAACCGGCCATTTGCCGTTGGAAATGCCAAAATGGGAATCCCTTCCTCTCCGAATATCAGCATCTCCATGGCCTTCCCCAAATTGGGGCTTTGCAGCTTTCTATAGGTTCTATTCATGATACACTCATCAGGATTTCAGCCGGAATATAAAAGTTATGCATCTAACCCGCATTTCCTGCATCATATTCTGCTTCTGATTGGAAGGCTTGCCTGATTCCAGGTCTGTGCCAGTGGTCGTGGCTGTAGTTCAATCTGGCCGCACTCAGTCAAGGAGATGTACGAATTTTGTACAGCAGTTTAGGCAGAATAGAAAGCTTTTCTGTTGAATTCAGAAAAGCCCTCTTATCGAAGACCTGGTAGTTGTTCGCTTCAATTTTGTCGAGGATCCGGCCATAGTTTTCCCTGGCCAGATATACCGGCAGCCGGCTGTCCCGCTTCAGCATCGTGATTCCCTTGTCGGCACTGTGATAATACCGCCGTGTCCGTGCCAGTTGAAATCGCATGAATTGAATAAAATTCTTGTCAATATGGGCTTCAAAGAGTTGTTGTTCTGAAATCCCAAACAGATCAAGTTCATCCTGAGGCAGGTAAATTCTGTCTTTTCGAAGATCTTCACCGACATCTCTGAGAATATTTGTCAGTTGCATAGCAATCCCGAGATCAATCGCATGCTGCAAAGCCCGGTCATCTTCATACCCAAATATTTCGGTGGTCATCAGGCCAACAACAGAGGCGACCTTGTAAGAATAATCGTAGAGCTCGTCAAAATTATTAAACCTCTTTTTACCAAGATCCATCATCACCCCTTCCATCAGTTCCAACGGAAGCTGGATGGATATTTGGTGTTTTCTGATGACATCAGCGAATGCGGTTAAAATGGGGTCCTGCTGATCTGTACCTGTATAAGCATTCAGCAGGTTTTCTCTGAACAGCTCTAGCCGGCCGGCTACATCGTCAATGGAAATCTCTTTCATGTGCATCAGGTCGACGGCTTCATCGACCAGATCATCCAGGTACCGGCAGATCCCGTAAATGGCAAATATACTCCTTTGTTTTTCATATGGCAGAAAACGGGTAGCCATATAGAAAGTCTTGGCATGGTCCCGGGTTATCTTCCGGCAGTGGGCGTAGGCTTTCTGCAGATGAATTTCGGGTAATTCATCAATAACCCCCCGGTGCATGGACGTTCTCTCATACAAAGGGCGTATCAGATAGTACGGATATCTGAACAGACTGTTCATTCTCTTTCTTGTTTATTTATTAACATAATACGCAAAGTTAACAGCTTTTCAAATCGTTCCCGGGATTAGGCCGGAATTAGAAAAGAGAACATTTTTTGCTAGTTTTATCGTATTTTAACGGCAATTCCTTGATGTTAAGGTTTAAATGATAATAGCCTGGCTTTGAATTTAGGGTTTAGCCGGTTATTAAATTTATTACAATCCATGAAGACTCAACACAAAAAAATCACCATTTACCAAGTGGCCGAACGGGCAGGTGTGGCGATTTCCACCGTCTCCCGGGTTTTAAATGATTCCCCAAATGTATCCGATCAGACAAAAAAGAAAGTGACCGATGCCATAAGTGAGCTGAACTTTCGCCCACAGGTTAGTGCCCGCAAGCTTGCAAGCAGAAAACCACAAATGCTGGCCATCGCCGTGCCCTCGTTTACGACTCCTTTTTTCAATGAAGTATTGAAAGGTGTGAAAGATCAGATTCAGGAAATGGATCTGGATATTATCATCTACAATACCGGTTCAAAAAACCCGGACCTGGCTGTTGAAAACTTTTTTGATCGTGGCACCGCCGATGCTATTATCGCCATCTCCATCAATCTGAGTGAGTCTGTCCACCGGCAAATCCAGGTTTCCGGAATACCAACCGTACTGGTAGGCACCAGCCACCCGGCATACGACTATTACGAATTGAACGATTACAGTGGCGGATTCATGGCAGGCGAACACCTGATCACAGAGGGATTCAAAACCCTTGGAGTAATCCTGCCGGCTATTGAAACCAAGGCATCAACGGAGCGCTTACGCGGATTTGTTGATGCGATGAAAAAATACAAAATCCCTGTCAATGAGAAATTTTTTATAAAAGGCGACAGCACCAAACACGCCGGATTTACCGAAGAATCCGGGTACGAAGCCATTTATCATTTCAAGGAAATGGGTGAATTCCCGGAAGCCATCTTCTGCCTGAATGATACCCAGGCAATCGGAGCCTTACACGCATTAAATCAACTTGGAATCAAGGTCCCGGATGATCTGGGTTTGATGGGTTACGACAATATCAAATTCACCCGTTACCTGGACTTGACCACCATCGATCAGCAAATGCATAAAGTGGGCATACTGGCTACGAAAAGACTGGCGGAGATCATTAAAAACCCCAGCTCGGAATTGGAACAAACCAAAATACAGCCCATATTGGTCAAACGAAATTCCACACGCAAGGTTACATGATCAGTATTTCGGAGGAAGCCAGGCAAAAATCTCTGAATACCTGTATTACGAGGACAGATCATCCGGACCTTCCGGCACCCTACAGGGGAAAAGTAAGAGACGTCTATACGCTCGATGATCGGTTACTTGGGATTGTAGTCACCGACCGGATATCGGCTTTCGACCATGTTATGAGGCAGGCCATTCCCTTCAAAGGCCAGATACTAAACCGCCTGTCGGCTTTTGGCTTTGATCAGGTCAGCGATATTGTCCCGGTTCATGTTGTCGAGGTTCCTCACCCCAATGTAACCATTGCAAAAAAATGCGACCCTGTACCGATCGAAGTGGTCATCCGGGCCTGCCTGACAGGCCACGCCTGGCGCACCTATCGGTCCGGCAAAAGGGAATTGTGCGGGGTTCGCCTGCCGGCCGGCATGATTGAACATCAGAAATTTGACACCCCCATACTGACGCCGGCCACCAAGGCCACAGAAGGCCATGATGAAGATATTTCCGAACAGGAAATACTGAGCCGGAACATCGTGGCTCCGGACCTTTGGGAACAGATTCGCACCGTCGCCTTCCGGCTTTTCGAACGGGGTTCGGAGATCGCTTCTGAACGGGGGTTAATTCTTGTTGACACCAAATACGAATTTGGCCTTCATAACGGAGAATTAACACTCATCGATGAGGTACACACCTCCGATTCCTCCAGGTACTTTTACGCCGACGGGTATGAGGAACGGCTGAAAACGAGATCCCCCCAGGTTCAGCTGTCCAAAGAATTTCTTCGCGAGTGGCTGATCGAACAGGGATTCCAGGGACGAGAAGGCGACACCCTGCCGGATCTGCCGGATCAGTTCCGGTGGAGTATCTTCAAGCGCTATTGCGAGCTGTTCGAAACCCTGACCGGTGAATCGTTCACCCCTCACCCGACCGACCGGTTTACTGAAGAACTTCAAGAGGTGTTTGAGCGCTGGGCGATTCAGTGATTTTCAGTTAACAGTTATCAGTTGCAGTACGCAGGTTGAACAGAGCACTCATATTTTTGCCTACGGAGTGAGCGGATATGTCAAATTGATGATGGAAAATGTAATATGTCAAATTTGACTACTCCCGGATAGAGTCCATTTGACATCATCAATATCACATTAACCCCTCCGGCCAAGCTAAATCAGGGAAGGATGTACTTGACACACTGCTACTGCCAACTGCACCTTGTAACCTAATCCGGTTTTCTGTCCCCTTTCCGGGGTCGCAATGTGATCTCTTCGGCTACACTTCGTGAACTCATGCGGGTTAATGAAACAATCAACCCCGCCACATCCGACGGGTCAATCAGTTCATCAGGATCAACCTCAACCCCCTCCCAGGATGTTGACATCGTCTGCCCCAAATTGATGGTGGTTACTGCAACTGATGTATTTCTCAATTCAAGGCGCAGTGAACGCGAAAATCCAAGCAGGGCATGCTTGGAGGAGGAATATGCCCCGCTTTGCGGCTGCCCGCTTAGAGCTCCCACAGAACTGATATTTACCACAAGCCCTCTTTCCTGTTGCAACAAGCCCGGCAGCAGCTTTCGCGTAAGTAAAAACGGCGCCATGGCATTGATTTCCCACTGACGGCGGAATTCATCCGGCGTTGTCCCGGCCAGTGGCTTGAGAAGAAATGTGCCGGCATTGTTTACCAATACCCCCACTCCCGGCAACCCGGCAGGCAACTCCAGGTCTTGAATTTCTTCCGGTACGGTTAAATCGCAAACGGCTGTTTCCACCTTTTTGCAACCCGCATCGATGCAATCCTTCCGGGCCTTATCCAGGGCAGTGGAGTCTCGTGCGATCAGCATCAGTGCGTGAGCGGTATCCCGGGCAAAACCAAGGGCGATCTGCCGGCCTATACCCCGGCTTCCACCGGTGATAACGACAGTGGAGTTGTGAAAAGCCATGATCAGGGTACATCCATAAATTTATGGGTCTGCAGACTGATACCCCATTGAGGATTCTTTTTCACATAGTTCACGATCAGGTCAACAGACGATGGGGTGTCCCATTCAGGCTGAAGCAGAAGACGGGTGTTTTCCGGACATCTGGCAGCATTTTTTTCCGCCCATTCCAGGTCCTTGTTTTTCAATACCACAACCTTGAGCTCATCTACGTACGGAAATATCTCATCCAAAGGCTCTTTAAACCGTTTTGGGGAAAGTGTGATCCAGTCCAGGTATCCCGAAAGCGGTGAAGATCCGCTGGTTTCGATATGGACTTTCATCTTCTTGAGTTTCAAGGCCAGGGTCAGCGGATCCAGGTCGTGTAAAAGCGGCTCCCCTCCGGTGATCACGGCAATCGGGGCTTTGCTGCCGGCAGCCCTGACCACAATTTCGCCCGTTTTCACCCTTGGATGTTTATCGGCGTCCCAGCTCTCTTTGACATCACACCACCAGCAGCCCACATCGCACCCTGCCAGGCGGATAAAATAGGCCGCCTTACCGGTATGCGTCCCCTCCCCCTGTATGGTATAAAAATCTTCCATCAACGGATACTCCACGGACAACAATTTGTCGGAGGAGAACAGCTTCTTCCCGGTTTTCGCTATTTTCGACTCTGTTTTATACATCTTTATCGGTGTATTCGACCCAGCTGTTTTCAGTTTCCCAAACGGTTACCGTCAATTCTATATTTCCGGGTATCCGGCTTTTGGTTTCTTTATGGATGTACTCTGCAATCCGTTCTGCCGTGGTATTAACCGGCATCAACTCATCCAGAATACCGTGATCAAACCCGCCCTTTTCCGAATCCTTCCCGGCCCATTTCAACTCATTAAAATCACAGACCATATCGGGGGTATCCAGGTATTTGGACGGGTTTAATGTGTGTGATTTGGCCGATATTCTCACCCTGTATGTATGTCCGTGCATTCTGGCACACTTCCCGTCATACCCCCCGATGGAGTGGGCCGCATCGAATGTAAACTCCGTATTTAATGTCCAGGTCGGCATAAAAATCTGTTGCTCTTACTTATCAAAGGTGTCTAAGATGATTCAAAATCTGTTTCCTTCTGCCTCAGCAAGTTGCATTGCTGAACAGGCAAGCCTTGAAAATAAGCATTTTTCAAGGAATTAACGAGTTTGCAGCATTTCCCGTAATTCCAGCAGCGACTCCTCCGACAGCCTGCCTTTTTGCTCAGCCAGCCGCAACGCTTCCCTGCCCATCAGTTTGTACGCCTTCAACAGCGGCTCCTTATCCTGCAAAACATCCAGATGCTGTTTGACCGTTCGACTGTCACCTCTTGCCACCGGACCGGACAGAACATCCGCCGGCTTCCCGCCTCCCAGGTTTGATACCGTCCGGACCAGCAGAGGCATCAAAACAGAGAGATCCGCATCGGGAATATTCTCATTTATAAGCGTATCGGCCATACTTCCAAGCGCCACAACATAATTCGACATGAAGACGGCCGCTACATGCAGTATGCCCTTTTGCTCCCTGTTCAGCGGAACCGGAATTGCCCCCAGGTCAACGGCAACGGTTTTCAACCCTTCCACAGCCTCCGCATCCCCTTCCAGGGAAACATAAATTCCTTTAAATGGATCGGAATCCGACTGCCCGACAAACGTTTGAAGTGGATGAAAGGCAGCGACCGCCGCTCCCTTCTCTTTCAGGGAATGTAATGCACCGGAGGTCAGAAACCCGGAACAGTGCACCACCGTCCGCCCATTCCATGAGAGTTCGTAAGCGGACATCGCCTCTGCAATACCCGAAATTGCATCATCCGGTGAGGTGATAAAAACAAGATCTCCGACGGTTTGCTCTGATGCATCTTTTAATCCGGTCACGTGAAAACCGGACAGATAACCGGGCCTGTCTGCCCCGTTATACCGGCGTGAAATGACGGAGGTTATCGGGTAACCGGCCTCAGACAGATTCAATATCAGAGCACTACCAACAGCACCGGGGCCGATAACTGTGATGTCGGTTTTGGAATTCATTTCTCGAAGATATGATGACGAGTCATTTCTGCAAAACCGGATAACAAATTAACGCTTTCAAACCCACTGTCTTCATCCGCTTGAAACTCAATCCGAAGGCCCCAGGCTTTGGAAATCAGAACCCCGGCAACAAACGACCCGATCCCGTTGATTCTCGATTCACCGCTGTTCAGATAATTCATCAACCCGGAAAATTTTTCTTGTTTGATGAATTCTGATACCCGGCCAAACTCCTGATTAAACTTTTTGGACAGGTCGCAGCAAATTACAATCAGGGCAGGGCTGGAGGCGAGTACCTCTTCGAGTACATAAGCCAATTCCTTGACAATGGCCGGCTCTTCATCCGTGATTTGAATACTGACGACGGAAAAATCATCCAGACTGCACTGCAGCATCATCAATTGATCATAAAGGCTCATTCGTTTATGATAAGCTTCATCATCGATGAAAAAATCGTCGTCTTCATCACAAAACTCATTTCTCAGCTTATCATTGACCGCCACCTCTCCCAGGGGAGTCTTGAATACTTTATGAGAAGGCATCGGGAGTTTTTTACGCTGATTCTTTGGACTCGACTCAACGACGACGACCGTTTCGTAATCATCTTTCTGCAGCCGGCTGTAAATTCTGCAGGTCTCTTTAAAATTTTTCTCGTCAATATGATTGGGTGCAAAAATCACCCTCACGGTTTCTGAAGGGATTGCAACGTTCTTTCTGGCAGTGGCAAGGCCTCCTTCAATTTGCTCCCTTGACATGTTTACTATACTCATATTTATATGCTGATTATTTTTATTACGATGATATTGATTCCTATATAAAGGCTACGGACATCCAGTGCCCGCTATATTCAAAACTACAAATTTCTATGCATTTTCCATCGGGTAATTCCACTAAAAAAAGCGGTTTTCTGTTCTTTGTGATACGAATTTTATTCATTGCGGTTCGCAATCCGCTGCCCGACCACTTCAGAGCCGCCTCTTTAATCGTCCACAATTGCAATGTTGATACAGACTCCACGAAACCGGTTTCACGCTCATTGACAATCCGGTCCCTCAATTTCGGGTAACAAGACCTGTAAACACTCTCCACATCTACCCCCAAAACCCTTTCTGCCGATACGGCGCCGCATATTATTTCCCGGCAATGCGAAATGGAAATATGGATCGG